>CAZZLV010000092.1:0-9088 GCA_964655155.1 uncultured Bdellovibrionales bacterium | reverse complement strand
TTTTAGCCAGATGCGCCGTTTTCGGGCCTGCACATGCCGAATTTAGGTTCAAAAGTCGCTATATCGCTCAGGGCTTTCATAAAACTCTATAACAGTCGCAGCAGATCCTCTCTGGAAAGTGAGAGGGATCCTGATTCCCCGATAGCAGCTGTCAACAGGGCACGCTTCTCATTCTGTATTTGCAGGATCCGCTCCTCAATCGTATCCTTGGCTACTAACCTGTGAACAATTACTGGATTGTTCTGGCCAATACGATAGGCGCGATCGGCGGCCTGATCCTCCGCTGCAGGATTCCACCACGGATCAATTATATATACGTGGTCTGCGGCCGTTAATGTCAGGCCGAGTCCACCTGCTTTCAGTGAAAGTAGCATCACATCCGGCCCCTCTGGGCTCTGAAATCGTTCAACCAGATCTCCTCGTCCCTGTGTTGTACCATCAATCCGACAAAAAGATATCGAATGCTTTTTCATGTGCGGCTCAATAAGGTCTAGCAGTGACGTCCACTGCGAAAATACGAGAGCCCTATGGCCTTGCAATCGAGATGCCTGGAGAGAGTCGATCAACAACTCAAGCTTAGATGACGTAGGTGCAGCATGTCCAGGCAACAGTCCTATGTGACAACACGCCTGACGAAGTCGCAGCAAAACCTCCAGTACAGAAAACATCCCCCTATTACTCTCAAGAGCCTGTAGCACATCACCCCTGACCATACCGAGCACAGCCTCGTATACGGTACGCTCTTGATCGGTTAACTCACACTGAAGTACTATCTCGGTCTTAGGCGGTAGTTCGCGTGCAACTTCACGTTTCAAGCGACGCATGATAAACGGCATCGTTCGCCTGCGTAGCTCTTGTTTAGGGCCAGCCTGACCAAGCTCAATCGGCTGGGCAAAACGCTCCTGGAATTCGCGATACTCTCCCAACAATCCCGGATTAAGAAAGCGAAAATGGCTCCAGAGATCATCAAGCGAGTTTTCGACCGGAGTACCGGATAAGCTAAGGCGGTTATTAGCCCGCAAGCGATAGGCAGCCTGTGCCACCTGACTGCTCGGATTGCGAATAATTTGCGCTTCATCAAGCACTACCAGGTTCCAAGAAATCTCGGCAAGCCGTTCAATATCTAGCCGAAGAAGAGCGAACGAAGTCAGGATTATCTCACAATCGGCGACCAGCTCACGTCCGGTTCCGTGGTAAATACCTACCCGTAACATCGGCCTAAAGAGCTCTATCTGCTGCTTCCAGCTGGCAAGTACTGAAGTTGGACAAACAATTAGCGTCTTATCGGTGATTACACAGAGAGCTTGCAACGTCTTTCCCAGGCCCATGTCATCAGCTAGCAACGCTCCTAGCCCATGGTTGTGAAGAAACGCGATCCAGTTAACTCCTGTGCGTTGATATGCCCGTAGATCCGCACGTAGATCGTGGGGAAGCTTAACATCGGGAATCGAAGCTACTTCCGCTAATCCCTGAGATAGTCGCTTGAAGTACTCCGGCGGCTCGATCTGCAGTGATTCACACAACTCTTGAACTTCAGCCACCAGCCGCCCAGGTGCTTGGGCCCTTTCACTAGCAGCAGCAACTATGCGCTCAAGTGCCACTCCGTGCGCCCTAAGCCATTCAATCGGGAGCTCCGACCAACCAGCTGCTCCATGAAGCTTCAGGTGCTTGGCTCCGCGCTGCCAGGCTGCGAGAACCTCTTTGGCTGAGGCGCCATGAACTCCACCTTTATCATCTGCAATTTCAAAAGAGATCTCCAGGCTTCCATTATTAATCTCCGCCCGTGCTGATAGCTCACCCCTAGGCCTGAAACGTGCGGCACCTTCTCCGACTATCTGCCACCCTTGCAGACGCTTTAAATTATCTAATGCTGCTTCACCGTAAAACGTTTGAGATTGGTCTAGACGCAAGCCGGTTCTAAGTAGGAGCTCGCGCCCAAGGCGAGCTTCATCGGCGATCTCTCGAATTGGTATCTCTCTCGGATCTAACAACTCCAGCGCGCTAGAGCGTACCTGAGCGATAATCGGTTCGCCGTATACAAGACGTGGAATAAGTACCAATGACTCTCCAGAACTATCTGCAACTGCCTCGATAACAACTCGTGGCGCGATCCGGCGAACTCGTGGAATACGCTTGCTGAGCACACTGACTTGGATCTTGCCTCGGAGTTGTGGAAGTATTCGGGTAGCAAGGTCGATAGCTGCTGCGGCCGGAAAAAAGCTACCATCAGCACGAAGCAGCTCAATTTCGTCCATCCTTAAGGACGAATCCTCGACTGCTCGCAGCGCTCCATCAGAGATCGCCACACCGTTATCAAAGATCTCGGTAACACCGGATAAACGGGCGCGACGAAGACGAAAACCGGTGTCCTCATCGATCACTTCAACTACCACCGCGATCGGTTCCGGATTGATCGCGACTCGCTCGCCATCGAGTGACACATTTGTAACTCGGGATAAAGCAGGTAGCAAGAAGCGCATAGTTCTCGGATCAAGTATACCTTGTCTACTCTGCGGCAAAACGTGGTCAATCCGCAGCTCTGCATCGTTCGGCATAACGATATATCCATGACGCTTAACCTCTGCAATGCTCTGAAGAAGCGAGACGGTAACCGGAATTTTTGCTGCACCAGTCTCAGGATGGTTGCAGTTGAGAAAACGGTCAAATCGCAGCGCACCTGCCACTCGTGAAAATTCGTGGCTTACTGAGCTTGTAGCCCGGCGTAACACAGCAGAACTAGCTAAATTTCCCTGCTTGACAGCTAGGATCGTCGCTACTACGTGGCGACAAGGATCTTCATCCAACGAGCAATCGCACTGCCAGAGTTCATTTGCCTCTGATAAGGTTACTGAGACAATCGCATCGCGCCGTCCCTGCGCGATCCTAAAGACGCGCTCATGCGCGGCTCCTAAAGGCTCCTCATCAAAGATGGCGTTGCGGGCTAATTCAACACCAGCCGACCACACGTTTGGTTCTGCCATCTGGCGCGCTAGGAGAAACAGCTTATCCATGTTACTACGCTGCTAGTCTTCCGTGAGACCGACGTGGTTGAGAACTGGGTGCCTCAGCGTCAACTTTCTTATAATCAGCGGTCACGGGCAGCAGCCGCGCAAGTGCTGACGCGAGCTCCTTGGTATCTTGCACGCGCTTAATCGAATCAAACCAAGATATGGCACCTCTATGATGCGCATAGTTTAGCCATTGCTTGACCCTAGAAAGAGTTCGTCGATCTGATTCTTGCGCACTTCTTGACTCAAGAATCAACTCATCAATCAGCTCACGCCAGAGTCCTTTATTACTCTCGAAACTTGCAGCATCAGACCTGATAGCTACCCCCAAATATTCAGCACAAGCGCTGACAAGTAGCGGATCAGCCAAAGCACCACGGCCAAGCATAAAATGTTCGCAGCCGGTCTGGTCCTGGCAGCGCCGGAGGTCGTCGAGATTCCAGATCTCGCCGTTTGCGACCACCGGAACAGATACCGATCTTCTAACTTCACCTATCGGCAGCCAATATGCAGGTGGGGTATACCCCTGCATCTTTGTCCGTCCATGAATCGTAATCCATGCAGCGCCGCCTCGCACCGCTCGCTGAGCATTTTCATGGATCGCCTGTGGGTCATCCCAACCGAGTCTGAGCTTAGCTGAAACAGGTACGTGCTGTGGAACAGCTGATCGAACTGTTCGTATAATCGTCTCAATTCTCTCGGGATACTTAAGAAGCGTTGCCCCACCATCGTGACGATTGACCGTTGGAGCTGGACAACCAAAATTTAGATCAATTACCTTGGCCCCGGCAGTAACTGCAACCAGTGCAGATTGGGCGATGCGTTCAGGGTCGCCCCCAAGTAGTTGGACCCCAACGGGAGTGCCAGCAGCAGTACAAGCTTGCTGAGTGAGCTCAGGAACCTCTTTTTTGAATACCTGAGCTGGAACTACTAACTGTGAGACCCTAATGAATTCAGACACACAGTATTGAAAGGGCATCCTACGGGTCAAAATACTCCGCATCAATGCGTCCGTAACTCCATCCATCGGAGCCAGAACTAACGCCGGTCTGCCAAAGCTTATCATATATCCTAATGATTACTCGCCTTGCGCGAGTCCTCGGTAAAAACCCCTTGCAGCTCAGCTCTTACAAGCGGCTCAACAGCCTCGCGTGGCACGCTTATTCGCGTAGCTCCTAATGAGTACGGCCCCACTTCGTAGGGGTTATACTGAATCTCCAATCCACGACTAGTTAGCGCGAAATTCTCGCCAAGAGGCAACTCCTGACCGGGCAAAATAAAGAAACCCGCATCTTGGAGGCTCTGACCGGCACGAATCGAGCGCACCTTACGAAATTCAGCTTCGACTATTTTACCCAGCACCTTCTGTGATGGCTTCGACACAATATCTGCCACCCCCAGCCTTTGACCTGTGCGCGTATCGAAGGTCATCAACGTGCGTTCATTGAATCCGTGGGCCCCACCGAGGTAGCCAACATTTGTTACCTCGCACGAGATGACTGTGTTATCGCTATAAAGCAATTCTACACTCCGAGTAAGATTCCAATCGATAGGTGCATCGCTAACCCCAGCGTATTCCTTTAAGCGAGAGTCCAGCTCTTCCAGCAGGGTGGCCTGTGTTGGCTCATTCGTATCAACATCAAGGGGCGCATAGAGCGCGCGTTGTAGTTCTCTCTCGACTATTGCTCGTGAGGCCTCGGGTACGGTGTTTGCAAGCTCAGGAAGTCCGGATATATCCACAACCACGCACGGATACGGAGAGCAGCTTCCCAGCGATCTCTTGACCGGATCCGTTCCCCTGCCAGCTAACAACACTGAGCATGCGCTCAAGAAAAAAACCAAACTAAACGCTATAAAACTTTTTAGCACTCTAATACTTAACAAGATTTCTCGCATAAGCAGGCTTTAAAAACGCTCTTACTGAGCTTGCATCTTTCCACGCAAGCTAACGCCACGTTGTAACGTAGCCTTGATGAAATCTCTGTTCATGCGCGTGATGTATTTTATGCTGATACCCTTTGGACAAGCTTCTTGGCACTCTCCGTGATTAGTGCAGCCACCAAAGTTCTCACTGTCCATCTTAGAAACCATTCCGATTACCCGGTCGTTTCGCTCAGGTTGTCCCTGGGGCAATAGACCGAGGTGTGCAACTTTTGCAGCCGTAAAGAGCATTGCAGAGCCGTTTGGACACGCCGCAACACACGCCCCACAGCCGATACAGGCAGCCGCATCAAACGCCTCGTCAGCATACTCCTTCTCTATCGGAGTAGCATTAGCCTCAGGTGCTGATCCTGTCGGCACAGAGATATAGCCGCCGGCTCTCTGAATCCGGTCAAACGCGCCTCTGTCAGTTACCAGATCCTTAACCACCGGAAACGCCTTGGCCCTGAAAGGCTCGATGTAGATCGTATCTCCATCATTAAATGAACGCATATGGAGCTGACAGGCTGTAGTAAGGCGCTTAGGGCCGTGAGGTCGACCGTTTATCGACATTGAACACGAGCCGCAGATGCCCTCGCGACAGTCGTGTTCAAATGCCACAGGCAGCTCTCCCTTGGACACTATAGTTTCATTGAGATAATCAAGCATCTCAAGAAACGATGAATCCTCGCTTACGCCCTTCAGATCGTAGCGCTCGAAATTACCTTGTGATTGCCCATTCTTCTGGCGCCAAACGAATAGAGTAAGATCCATAGTATCGCCCCTTTACTTATAGCTTCTCGTTGACAGTTGTATATTCTCAAAAACAAGTGACTCCTTGGTCAGATCATACCCAGAGCCATCGTGCTTGGGGCTCCATACTGCTGCATAACAATACTCGTCATCATTTCTGAGCGCCTCGCCATCATCGGTTTGGTACTCTTCGCGAAAATGCCCACCACATGATTCATTTCTGCTAAGCGCATCCAGGCACATCAGCTCCGCGAACTCAAAGAAATCAGCGACTCTGCCCGCCTTCTCCAGCTCCTGATTAAGTTCGGACCCGGTACCACCAATAAAGGAGTTAGTCATAAACTCCTCCTTAAGTTCTGGAATACGCTTGAGCGCAGCCTTTAATCCCGTCTCAGTGCGAGACATTCCACAGGCATCCCACATAATCCTCCCCAGTATACGGTGGTAGTGGTCGACCGGCTTTCTGCCGTTCATCGATAAGAACCCCGCTATGCGCTTTGACACACGCTCTTGTGCTTCACGTGCCGATGGATAGTCAGCGCCTCCTGTTAAAGGTTTTTGCGTCGCAAGATAGTTACCGATGGTATACGGAATTACAAAGTAACCATCGGCTAGACCTTGCATGAGCGCGCTAGCACCGAGTCGGTTGGCTCCGTGGTCAGAAAAGTTAGCTTCCCCCGCCGCAAATAGCCCTGGAATTGTGGTCATCAGATTGTAGTCGACCCATAATCCGCCCATAGTGTAATGCGGTGCCGGGTAAATTCTCATAGGTGTCTGATACGGGTTCTCACCGGTAATATTGGCGTACATATCAAATAGATTCCCGTAGCGCGATTCTATTGTGTTTCTGCCGTATCGATCGATTGAGTCCTTAAAATCAAGATAGACGCCAAGACCCATTGGGCCCACACCGTACCCAGCATCACAACGCTCTTTGGCAGCTCGCGAGGCGATATCACGAGGGCTTAAATTTCCAAAACTCGGATAACGCCTCTCGAGATAATAGTCACGCTCACTTTCCGGGATATCTTGAGGGGCACGTGTATCTTTCTGCTTTTTTGGTACCCATACCCTGCCATCATTTCGCAGCGACTCGCTCATAAGTGTCAGCTTCGACTGATGCTCTCCAGAAACCGGAATACTAGTTGGGTGGATCTGAGTAAAGCACGGGTTAGCCATGCCAGCTCCATGTTTGTGGGCTCGCCAAATTGAAGTAACGTTGCACCCTTTGGCATTCGTTGAGAGGTAAAACACGTTAGAATAACCCCCGGTAGCCAAAATCACCGCATCCGCTAAGTGCGATGACAACTCGCCGGTGCGCAGGTTGCGCGTAACTATCCCAACACACCGCCCGTTATCGATGATCAGGTCAAGCATCTCGGTTGAAGAGTACATCTCCACAGATTTGTCGTTGATCTGCCGATTCAGAGCCGCATAAGCTCCTAACAGGAGCTGCTGTCCGGTCTGCCCCTTTGCGTAGAACGTTCGCGAAACCTGTGCTCCACCAAACGAGCGGTTTGAGAGTAGTCCTCCGTATTCGCGAGCAAAGGGCACACCTTGCGCCACACACTGATCGATTATGTTAACGCTTAGCTCTGCCAGGCGGTACACATTCGCTTCGCGCGCTCGGAAGTCGCCACCTTTAATGGTGTCATAGAACAATCTATAAACACTATCTCCGTCATTCTGGTAGTTTTTCGCGGCATTTATTCCACCCTGCGCTGCAATACTGTGCGCGCGCCTTGGAGAGTCCTGAAAGCAAAAACACTTTACACGGTAGCCTAGTTCACCCAACGAGGCAGCTGCGGAAGCTCCCGCAAGTCCGCTACCGACGACGATCACCGAGTATTTTCTTTTATTGGCTGGGGACACCAACTTCATGCTGGCCTTGTGCCTCTGCCATTTAGTCTCAAGTGGCCCGGCGGGAACTTTTGAATCAAGATTGAGTTGCATATCAAATCCTATCTCTTACTTAGGCTGAGCGGTTTGTGTAGGAGCTGGTAACAGACCCAAGGCGATTGAAACCGGAACCGCAGAGAAACCTACAAATAGCGCTACAGCCACAACCTTGGCTGAAATACGAAAACCCTTATTCCAGCGCGGCGTATCTATCCCCAAAGTCTGAAACATGCTCCAAGTCCCGTGATAAAGGTGCAACGCCAGGAGCGCCATTGCCACCACGTAGAATCCAGCAGTAAAAAAGCTCTGAAATGACTGCCAGACATTCGCATAGACCTCGCCCTCTACGAAGCTCCAGTGAAGCGTACCGGTGGTAAAATGAAGGATGTGAAAAACCACAAAAAAGAGCAGAAATAGCCCCCCGTAAATCATAGTCAGCGAAGCGGCGTTGGCCGAGCGATAGCTCCTGACCTTGTATGCTTTAGGTTTAGCTGCACGATTAGCCCGCGCCAACAGGATGCCGCTTACTGCGTGGATAATGAGACACATCAGTAGCACAATCCGTACTACCCACAAGACACCCGAGTCGCCGAGCATCTCTGCACCCATAGAGCGCAGGAATCGACCATAGTCATCGATCTTATAATCTCCAGATGTCTGATTAATTCCGGCAAATATCTTTAGGTTGCCGGCCATATGCCCCAAAACAAAGAGCACGAGCACTAGCCCGCTTAGCGCCATGGCCACCTTCTTGCCTATCGTTGAGGAGTAAAAATTAACTATAATACTCATAAATCGAACTCGTAACTACTCACCGGTTTTAAACGTTGTGGTTCAGGCTTCATGTTTCAATATCGCCATTTCGTTGTTTGTTCTTTCTCGTCATCCCCTGATCGGGGATGCAGTATTTTGGGTCAGTAGTTAATGTTTCCACCCCGCTTTGCTCCGCAAAGCCGCCCCTTAATAGGGGCTAACGCTACAGTCGAAGCACGTGCTGAGTAGTTACTTAAACTCAAACTGGTTTTGGCAAACGACGCCCGATGCTATTGCCTTTACTCCTTTTCAGCTATTGTAACCAGCAATCTCGCCCAACAACCAGAACCTGCCTTATAAGCAGAGGAAACAGCCTGACACTATAGTGCGGCCGAACACTATAGCTGGTTTATATCGACCTGGACAGAAACGCCTAGCTGAATTTAGCCAAGATTCTACCCTATCCTAAGGGTATATAGCCAAGCCTTTGAGCTTATGAAACCCTAAAAATTTAGCTATATTGAATCTAAATCTGGCAGTTGCGGGTTTGCAAATACTGCATCTGACTAAAATAACTTTGTCTTTTAAATTTTAGCTGCTGCCCCGGACGGGGCCAGGGTTCAAGCCTCCAAAAAATTCAAAATACTTCGTGCTCTTAGCCATCTGCATCATTTTCATCCTCCTTAACTGCCGAATTTTGGTTGGCTCATCGCGGAATCGAGTGGGTGCCGATGGCTGCTGATGGGTCATAACCC
>CAZZLV010000091.1:0-9114 GCA_964655155.1 uncultured Bdellovibrionales bacterium | reverse complement strand
GGAAAACGCTATCGATTCGCGGATGCGAATCAAAACAACAACCTATAGTGATTTAGAGCAAAAGCCTTGCCAGTTTTACTGGCACGGACTTTTGCAAATTACGATAGTACCCACAAATACCCGAGATCGCATCTGTATCAAGAAATCCGAAAACTTCAACCTAAATTCGGCAGTTGCGGGTCTGAAAATGGAGCATCTGACTAAAATCACTTTGTCTTTTGAATTTTCGGTGCTCACCCTGACGGTGCCAGGGTTGCGCCTTAAGAAAAGTTCAAAATACTTCGTGCTTTTAGCCATCTGCACCATTTTCATGCTCCTTAACTGCCGAATTTAGGTTTAAATCTACCACGCCCCTTGGGCACACTAAACTAAACCCGCTAACCGCGCTCGAAAAAACAAAGCGATCGTTTTTGCATCGCTAATTGCACCTGAGGTAACCCCGCGCTCAAACTCAGCTACAGATAGCGTTACAACAGCGATCTCCTCATCTTCATCCTGCTCTGCGCTCTGTGGATAGAGATCCTGCGCGACAAAAAGGTGTTGCACCTCACTGCAGAAGCCCGGCGCCGGAAATAACGTCCCCAGGGATACCATTGTGCGCGCGGCATAAGCGATCTCCTCCTGAATTTCACGTTGAGCACACTCAAGTGGTTGCTCATCCTTCTCCAGGGTACCCGCCGGCAATTCGAGCACAGTAGCGCTAACAGAGCAGCGGTACTGTGAAACACAGACGATCTCGCGGTTTGCAGTAATCGGCAACACCACAACCGCCCCAGGATGCACTATAGTCTCGTGAAAATAGCGCTCGCCACGGTCATTTTCGACAAGCTCCCGAACTCCGCGAAGCCGCCCTTGGTATAAAACCTCTGAACTAATAACTTTCATCGCTACCTTCTCCCCCTCTGCTCCGCTCTAAACAAAAACCGTTCTACACTATTTCAGCCTAGCGCTGCTCCTTACTGTGCACCAAGCCTAACCAATCCTGCATCGTTATAGTAGTGGCTTAGGGGCTAAGACCATAATCCTAAAAACGGCAGTTGCGCCATTTTCAGACCCGCAACTGCCGAATTTAGGATTATGTTAGGGTGAGTTCCTTCTGATCTCGCGCGCAATAGATTATCCTAAATTCGGTAGTTAAGGAGTATGAAAATGGTACAGATGGCTAAAAGCACGAAGTATTTTGAACTTTTCGGAGGCGCAACCCTGGCACCGTCAGGGTGAGCACCGAAAATTCAAAAGACGAAGTGATTTTAGTCAGATGCGCCATTTTCAGACCCGCAACTGCCGAATTTAGGATTATATTGATGAGCTTCTGCAGTAAAGTTCGCACATGATTCTCCGACCGATGATGCCACCAACATCGCCACCTACCGAACTCCAACACACCGAGCCACAACCCTCCGGTCATTCGCACAGTGATAGTAAGCACTCTGTGCGTGACTGGCTTGAGAGTCAGCAGCCAACCGCATTGCAGGTCGATGTATCGGTGGTAATCCCAGCCTACAACGAGGAGCGCAGGTTGCCGCCGACCATGCTTGATATGATCGACTTCTTTGATCGGCAGCCATTTTCTTACGAGATCATCGTTGTTGATGATGGCAGTAACGATGCCACATGTGAAGTCGTCAGGAAGTTTGAACGGGTGCGCCAACAGGTTAAGCTGATTCAACTCCCCAAAAATCAGGGCAAGGGCCACGCGGTACGGCTCGGCGTTCTAAACAGCCGCGGCAAAACGATCCTCTTTGCGGATGCTGATGGTGCGACACCGATCGGCGAATTTTCAAAGCTATACGAAGTTATTTCAACTGGCGGAGAGATAGCTATAGGATCACGTGCTCTGGCTAGTCTAGACACTAAGGTCTCCACCTCAGTTCACAGAAGATTGCTGGGACGGATCTTCAATCGCTGGGTGAATACGGTACTTTTGCCAGCTATTACCGACACACAGTGTGGCTTTAAGATGTTTAGTCGTGCTGCTGCTCTCTTTCTTTTCCGTCGCCAGCAATCGGATCGCTTTAGCTTCGATGTAGAGCTTCTTTACATCGCCACAAAGGCCGGTCTCTCAATCCACGAGGTTGCTATCAACTGGAACAACATTCCAGGCTCTAAAGTAAACCTGGTAGTAGATTCGCTTAGAATGCTCCGTGATGTGCTACGTTTTAGAGTCCAGCACCGAAACGTATCTCCTCAGGAATTTAACCTAAATTCGGCAGTGAAGGAGCACGAAAATGGTGCAGGTGGCTAAAAGCACCAAGGATTTTGAACTTTTCTTAAGGCTTGAACCCTGGCACCGTCAGGGTGAGCACCAAAAATTCAAAAGCCGCAGTGATTTTATAGCGTTTTCAAAAAGCCGCTATATCGCTACGGACTTTTGAAAAACGCTATATGAGATACTCCTGGCTATGATCGGTTCAATTACAGGCTATACCCTTCTCGATTCAGGCGATGGCCGAAAGCTTGAGCGTTTTGGAGAGATGATCATAGATCGCCCCTCCTCGCTTAGTACCTGGCGCCGGCGCCAACCTGCTAACGTCTGGGAGGAGGCACACGCGCGCTACCTCCCACCCGATCGCTGGGAACACTCCGGACGCCCCTGCTCTACGTGGAGCGCCACCATCGCCGGCGTTACCCTTGAGCTTGAACTTATGTCTAATGGCCAGGTGGGGCTATTTCCAGAACACGCTATGTATCTGTCCGAGGTGGGCAGCGCGCTAAACTCACTCTCAAATAACCCGCAACCGTTTGGAGATATCAAACGACCAATTAAGGTGCTTAACCTTTTTGCCTACACGGGCCTTGCCACCTGCTATTGCGCTCTCTTGCCGCATGTCCAGGTAACACATGTTGACCTAGCAAAGCGCGCCATAGAACGTGCCAAACACAACGCTGCACTAAACTCGATCGCCCACGACCGGGTGCGTTGGATCGTTGATGATGCCTTGGGCTTCATGGCCCGCGAAGCGCGCAAAGGAAACCGCTATGATGTGGTCATCATCGACCCGCCATCATTTAGTCGGGTCTCAAAGCAGAATACTTGGACCCTTGATGACAAGGCACCAGAGATAGTTTCGCTTATGCTGAGTGTTCTGCACTCTGAGCGTGGGGTCGTCTACTTTACTAATCATTCATCGGCCAGCACCTCTGATGTGGCCCGAAATATCGCTCTCGACACCTTCTCAGACCGCGCCGTTAAGATTGAGATCAAATCCCTAGCACTCGCTGAAGAGTTTTCACCACGGAGGCTACCGGCCGGCGCGTTAATTGTGTTATCACATGGATTGTACTAATTTTTCACTGGCATGCTGGACACTGGACAAATTAGTATTAGTAAGAGCGCGTGACATAAGTCAGCAGCGCCAAATATATTGAGTTAAACCCCGGATATTCAGTATCAAGCTATTTAGCCCGAATATTGCACGAATATTGCACGAAAGTGCAAGATTCGGGAGTGCAAGATTCGGGTGAGCATTTTTTCACGGCGAGCGCAGCGAGCTTCGTGAAAAATACAGATTAGCAACTAATAAGGAGATTTTATGAGTTCCATAACCACCCCTGCTAGCATCGAACACGCCCTGGCCTGGCGTTATGCCACCAAGCACTTTGATTCAACACGCACTATACCGGCCGATACCTGGCACGCCCTTGAAGAGTCGCTACGCCTTGCGCCGTCATCGTTTGGCATGCAGCCTTGGCACTTTGTTGTGGTCTCAAATCCGGCGCTCCGCAAAGAGCTTCAAGCTTGTTCGTGGAACCAACCTCAGATAGTTGAGGCATCACACCTTGTAGTGATTACATCGCTCAAAGCGGTTGGCGATCACGATATCGACCTACTGATCAACGAAATCGCCGCGACTCGCGGTCAGACAGCTGCAGATCTCGCGGGCTATCGCGGCATGATCGCTGGGTTCGCCAAGCACCTTAACGAACAGAACGCTGTAGAGGCCTGGACCACGCGCCAATCTTATATAGCCCTTGGTTTCCTGCTCTCCAGCGCCGCTATGCTCGGTATCGACGCCTGCCCGCTAGAGGGGATCGACCCGGCTCAGTACAACAAGCTCTTGGGGCTTGAGGCCTCACCTTACGCAGCCCGTGTCGCCTGTGCTCTGGGCTACCGCGCTGCCAGCGATGGATATGCCGCTGCCAAGAAAGTGCGCTTTGATCGCAAACGAGTCCTTTCTTATCGCGAATAACATAGCTCGTTGAATCTGGCGCACCATGACGACACACAAGAGGTGGTTGGTAAAGGTAGCCTGCTGCATACTGATATGTGTCACGAGCCTGGCGATATCTTGGCCGCTGATCATTAGCAGTGCTAAGTATTTTCAACATGAAGACGATGCGCACCATTTCAACCGTACGGTTGAAATGGCTGCACGTCGTGATTTGAATCCGCACTACTTTAACAAACCAGCGCTGCACTTTTATCTGCGGATCCCGGTGGTTTACCTAGCTGCTTGGTATGAACGATACGCTGGCCGAATCAATTCAGTTCGCGATATCCGTACCCGCGACCCATACGGACTTGCAGGCTACGCCTATACTCCATCGCATCCACGGATACTAGCCATACTTAGACTCGAGAGCGCTGCCTGGAGCGCGCTTATGGCTGTAGCCACATTTCTAGTCGTGGGACTCTTAAGACACTCGATCCGCGTTGCGCTCGCCGCGGCATTGATCGTTAGCGCCTCCCCAGAAGTTGTCCGGAATTCACACATCATCGGGGTCGATACCTTGATGGGTCTAACATGTATCGCCACAACTGCGTACGCCTACTGGGCACTTAACTCGTACCGCAAGCGACACCTGATCATATGCGCCTTCATCGCCGGTCTCGCCTGCGCAGCAAAGTACAACGCTGCTCCTGTAGTACTTGTTCCACTAGCACTTTGGTGGCTCTGTGATCGCAGCTTTAGCGGTTTGGTTATCACCAGCATAGTACCCGCACTCGGATTTATAATCGGCGCACCGTACACCCTACTTACCTGGGATGAGTTCATTAAAGGCATATCGTACGAGATTTGGCACTACGGCCAGGCGGGGCATGAGGGCCACTCAGCCGGTCGTGGATGGCCACAGGCTCTGCTGTACCTACGCTGGGGGCTGGCGGATGGAATCGGAGTCAGCGCCGCAGTGCTGGCCCTGGTAGGCGGCTGTTGGCTCTCGGTGTACGATCGCCGCGCACTACTTCTCTTACTAGCATTTCCTTTGCCTTATGCAGCGCTGATGATCGCCCAGAAGGCACACTTCGTCCGTAACATGGTAGTAATGGTTCCGTACGCCGCAACTCTAGCCGGAGTCGGAATTGCAGCGCTGGTTACTACCGTTAAAGAGCGCCGCAAACAGCACCTATTAGCGACAACGCTAGCTGTCATTGCGTTATGGCCGATCGCTAGCTCAACTTATTCGATGCTGCACCGCGCCCTTCTTTGGCACGACTCTCGTGATACTGCTGTAGCCTGGATAACTCAACACAGCCAATCATCTGAGGCTAGAGATATCGCTGTTGCGGGTAGCCTCCAACTACCAATTTCAATCTTTGCGCTCCGCGGAGTTGATGCCTTTAACCCAGCTAAACTCTCGATCGCCCACCTACTACAAGCTGGCTACGAGTACATCGTTATCCCCTCTGATATGGCGCTTCTCGACGCTGAATTAAGCGAGATCGTCACCAGCATACCCGGCGAACCGTGGCCACAACGCATCCCCAACAATCCAGCGATATCGATAGTACGTGCCAAACCGAGCGGAGTTGAACGAGCCGCTCGCCGTGTACCCAGTTCACTCGCTTTTATCGCTGGTAAGGCGCGCTTGTGGCCGGTCTGCTCGACCACAGCTCCAGAAGCCACCACTAAAACCTCGATCACTAACGAAGACTACTGTTGGATCACCTCACGGGTAACTGAGCTTGTAATCCCTGCGCTGCTGGGCCCAGGGGTGTTTGAGATCAGATCCCCCTGGCCAGATCAGACCGTCACCGTTACCGATACACACGGAGCACTACTGGCATCGACCAAACTATCAGACACCAATAATTGGGAGACCCTACCGATCCCAGCAATTACCAGCGATCAACCAAACTCGACGCTACCGCGCAACATAATTTTAACACTTACCCAAGTGCACTCACCTCAATCACGTGGGCTAAATAGAGACACCCGCAGGTTGGGGATAGCAGTGCGCAATGGCAGGTAAAACGATCCGGCTTTTTAAGCTTAAATCTTAAAGAGAGCTAACACTTTAGCCCAAATATTTCACGAAAGTGCAAGATTCGGGCTAAATTCGGCAGTTGCGGGCCCGAAAACGGCGCATCTGGCTAAAATCACTGCGGCTTTTGAATTTTCGGTGCTCACCCTGACGGTGCCAGGGTTCAAGCCTTAAGAAAAGTTCAAAATCCTTGGTGCTTTTAGCCCGAATCTTGCACTTTCTTGCCATATTCGAGCTAAGTATATAGCAGGAAAACTGCGATGCCCTGATTCTATAAGTCACACCGAATTAAACCGGCTCCATACCTACCTCTTGTGGGCCAGATTTAGGCCTGAGGAACTGGATTTTTGTACAACCGTTCTTTGGCGCAGACGCAGCAGATCGTGTGACGGAGCTTAGAGATGGGTGATAGGTATTGCAGAGGGCGGGTAGATAGGAGAGACCATCACAGAGGGGCTGACACGAGCTATAGCGATTATGGCAAAATTACTACATATGGCTCGGGACATCGAGGGAGCGAATCTTCAGATGTCTCCCCTAGGACATACCGCGAAGCTATTGCAAGGGCGGTTGTGCCTCAGCATACACAGAGGTCTTGCGCTCATAGTTCAAGTCCTTCTGCTAGTCAGATAAGTTCTTTTACTCAGAGCAATTCTGTTACTCAGAGCAATTCTGTTACTCAGCACACAGGTTGGGTAACACTAGACGGCGGTGTGCGGGCTAGGCTCAATAATGGAAGGATCGAAGCCGAGATTCCGACAACTAAAGAGCAGAGCCAGGGGCAGATTACCTATAATTTTAATCGCTCCGATGGCACCAAATCAGCCGTTAGTACCGTTAACCTAAAGAACATTCAGCAACACATAACTTACAGTAACGATCTAAAGATAGATGAGGCTAAGAGCAGCAGTGGAAGTGACTATCTTAAAGTGACCGCTCTGCATAAAGGCGTTAAAGATGTACACATTACGGTAAAGGGAAGTGATGGTAAAGAGACAAGATATGTTATAACGCAGAGTGGTATACAGGAGGCGTTGGATAAAAAAAATCAAAGTGCTAGAGCGGCTGAAATAAATCCAAAAGCGGCACGGCCTGCAGACACAAAGACGACGACAACCAAGCCGCCTTCGGCGCCAACGAGCTCTGCGCCGGCGCAGGCATCACCACCACCACCACCACCAACAACACCAACACCACCAACAACAACACCACCACCAGCACAACCAGCAGCACAAAATTCATCAACACCTATACCAGCGACTAAAGTTCCTGAGCAGAGACAAGCTTCTGCAAATAAAGATTTTGCGCAAAAAGCTGTAGATGAGCAGACTAACCCAGGCGCAGCCAATCAAACTAGGCCAACAGCCACCCGACTAATTCACGTAGCTGGAAGAAATAATTCCCCAGATCTAGAAAAAAACCCAGCTACTGGATTAAACCATCCCGCTGTCGTTTTTACTCCAGGTAATCAATCTGGTGCACTACCGTTCTACAGCATACTTAGAGCCGTCACTGGTAAAGATTCTGCCCCTACTCCCGCATTATTGCAGGTAGTTAATAGAGCAGGTGGGTCTCAGCGCCTAAATTCAATCGTATTTCGCGCATATGAGGCATGTTTCGGACAAGATGGCACGAGCTTTTTTAATAAGCGAACCCAACTCAAGAATTCAATCACGATAGCCGACAAAAATTACACTCACGCTGAAGTCAGAAGCGATGGAAATGTTGCTCTTTATCCGCAGGATCATCAAGACAACAAACCATTCAAATACTTGGTGTTTACCGGAGAAGCAAAATCAGCTGACGGCGACAAAAGTCCCTGGAAAATGATTGATGCGGAAAAGCATGCAGATGGTTCGATTAAGCGCGTTGAAATACCTGCAGAAATCACGGCGAGTGCTAAAGCCCTCTTCGATGCACTTAAAGTCGTATTGCAAGAATCTGATTACGATTCGCATGGCGTCAATGACGACTATCGCACCGATTATAATATGAGCGACTTTGATCTTGCCAAAGAGATTGTCGCCACCTCCAGAAAAGAGGGTAACTTAGAGCAACTAGACGCTGCTTTCAAATTACTCTCTAATGGCACACCTATTCAATCTTATTACTACCAACAGACTGCGCAAGCCGGAATAACCCCTGAATCGGCAATTTCCGGATTTGAGGATCCAAGAATAGCTCAAGGAACCATAGCTATCTTCCGTGAAGCTACGTTAATTACCAACAACACTACTCTAACAAATTTAATTAATGGATATAGTCAAGATGAATTAGGGCAAATAGAAAGAGTTTGGAATGCTGCTTATAGCGGGCTTAGAAGAGAGACCTTTCAAGAAATGATCCGAAACGAAGGAGCAGAACTTTCTGAACCCCCAGTTCAGAGTTCGGATACATTGAACGCAGCCAGAGCCACAGGCAATCTCGAAAAGCTATCAGAAGAATACGCAAAGCAAACTAACCGAAGCTCCCTTGCCGACTATATCTACGAACAAGCAAAGAAGACCAACAGCACCAAGCGAGCTATCGCATGGGTTGAAGGACCAAGAGTTGCCAGAGGCGTTGCAGCTATCTATCACGAGGCTAAAGGATTAGGCACAAACTCTCAAACCTTAGTTGATCTACTTAATGCATACCACCCTGACCTAGTAAAAATTCGTCAGGCCTGGAATCGTGCTTACAAAGATGATTACGGCCAGGATTTTGATACCATGCTTACTAACGTGCTTGGAACAGCGCGCGCCAAGCCGTATCAGACTGAACAGTCTTCAACCGCCCCCAAAAAAACTTGACACAACCACCCTCTAAGCCTCAGTGTAGAGTGGTTTTGTGTTTAAACCTAAATTCGGCAGTTGTGGGCCCGAAAACGGCGCATCTGGCTAAAATCACTGCGGCTTTTGAATTTTCGGT
>CAZZLV010000090.1:0-9170 GCA_964655155.1 uncultured Bdellovibrionales bacterium | reverse complement strand
CAGTGATTTTAGTCAGATGCGCCGTTTTCGGGCCCGCAACTGCCGAATTTAGGTTCAAAAGTCCGTAGCGATATAGCGGCTTTTGGAAAACGCTATCGATAACTTCCGCACGTTTTTGGCCTCTTAAAGAGAGAGAGAGAACAGCGACGCCCTGGTGCTCTACATCCGGGTAAGTGGTCGTAAACCGATTATCTTGAGCGACTGAGTCAACACTGTACGCGCAGCAGCGTAAAGTGCCAGTCGCGCGCTAGCAACATCCTTATCCGCCTCGCCAAGAACACGTAATTTGACATATGCCCTTGAAATCGCCTTGGCAAGATCAAGAGCATAGTTGCAGATATTGCACGGCTCAAGGTCGGCTGCTGTTTTCTGCAGCATAGCTGGAAATTTCATCAGAACTGATGCAATGTCGTAAGCCTCCGGCTCGGGGAGTTTTAAGCCATCGGCATAAGTTCCTACCATAATACCCTCGCTTTGGGCCTTCTCTTCCATGCTGTGTAGCCGCGCTACTGCATACATCAGATACGGGCCGGTGTCACCTTTAAAATTGAGTGCCTCATCCCAGTTAAAGTGAAACTCCTTATTATTGGTGCGACAGAGATAGTTAAAGTATATCGCTCCTAAGCCCACCGCTTCGGCAACTTCCTCGACATCAACACCTTCTGGCCTCTTGGCAACTTCTGATTTGTAAGCCTCTCGCGCGCGGTCGTGGGCATCATCAAGAAGGCCATCAAGCGAGAGGTCCCCGGCATCTGACATTAGCTTGCGAGTGCTAATTCCAGGTACGTGGCCGTACGGAATGTGCACGATCTTCTCAGCCGCAGGATGCTTGAGGAGGCGCATAATCTCTTGTAGTTGCTTGAAGTGGAGGGTCTGCGGTGCTCCGACTACATATATGATCTTTTCAGGGTGGTAGGTCTTCTCTCGATAGTCGGCAGTTATTACATCACGCGTCAGGTATAATGTTCTGCCATCTTCTGTTAGTAGGCGTGCAAAACCCAAATGCTCGCCTAAGTCGACACCTAACGCACCCCGCGAATCCTGCAATATTCCAGATTCTTTTAAAGTCGCTACGCATTCATCAAAAAATTGAAAATAGAACGATTCTCCTGTTAGAGCCTCAAAATGGATACCCATACGGTTATAGGTCTTATGGTAGTAGCGGAGGGAGATATCTAGACTCCATTGCCAAAACTCCTTTGCTTCTGGGTTCCCCGCTTCTAGTCTCCGGAAATAGTCGCGGGCGATATCGTTAACTAGCGGCTGGTCGAGCTGTTCACCTTTGTCCTGCGCCTTTCGGAGTATATTAGCCTGCACGTAGCGACCAACTAGTTCGTTCATGTCATCACTTGGCTTGCCGAAGAGCTGACACCCTGCGTATACGAAACCAAATTGCGTACCCCAATCTCCGAGGTGGTTTACGCCGACTACATTATGACCCAAGTATCGCAACAGATTCCCAAGGCAAAATCCTATAATCGTGGTTCTGAGGTGGCCGATATGAAAAGGTTTAGCTATGTTGGGGCCCGAAAAATCAATAACAATAGTTGCGGTTTTGTTACCCGTACCGAAGTTTGCTCCCTTTGCAAGTACTTCCCTGGTAACATCTGAGATCACTTGAAAACGGTCGAGAAAAAAATTGAGGTAGGGGCCCATGCACTCGGCACGTGAGATTCCCGCTGGAAGTTTAATAGTTGAAGCGAGCTTGTTGGCACAATCTTGGGGTGGTATGCCCCATTCTTTTGCCAGAAGGAAACATGGAAAGGCAAAATCACCATGCTTGGTGTCCTTGGTGGGTCCCAAGTTTTTCTCTAATATCTCGATCGGAAGATTTGTTGCATTCTGGAGGGCATTAATAAGTATAGATCTCATGAAGTCATATTATGCAAAAATGCCCTTTCTTGGAAGCAGCGTGCCGCTTATTAGTTATGGCTTAATTTTTGTGGCACAAATCTAAACGGTGGTATGTATCGTCACGGAGGGGGGCGAGTATGTCGGGAATTATCTATAACGTAACAGTAAATGTATCAGAGAGTCGTGTTGAGGAATGGCTGAAGTGGCTGCGAGAAGATCATATTCCGCATCTGCTCGGACTGGGCATTTTCAGTGCTGCCACTCTTGTGCGTGTGATTGGATTTGAGCAGGGAGGGAAGACCTACGCGATTCAGTATAAAGCTGAATCAATAGAGGCTTTTGAGCGATACGAGCAGGAATATGCGCCAGCCTTGCGGGCGCATATGGCGGATCGCTTTGGAGACGATGCGCAAGGATTCCGAACACTACTTGAAGTAGTCGAGAATTTCAGAGTTAATGAGCCTCAATTCGATAGTTAAGGAGAACTAAAATGGTGCAGGTGGCTAAATGCACCAAGGATTTTTAACTTTTCTTAAGGCTTGAAACCTGGCACCGTCAGGTTAAGCACCGAAAATTCAAAAGCCGCGGTGATTTTAGCCAGATGCGCTGTTTTCGGGCCCGCAACTGCTGAATTTAGGATAAAATATGGGGAAAACATTGTACAGCTGACCGCCGCAGAGAAGATCCTTTTTACGCGCTCTAAGACTGCTCATAGAGAAATTAGAACAGGCACGCTATGAAGCAATCAGAGAGTACGATGGTCTTTTAGAGGAAGTAGATGGGTCCCCCTCGCAATACATCAGTCGACGATGAACAACAGCCAACTGAATGCGGAACGCAGCCTATTGAACAGGCGACTTTCGCATTGTTGGTTCGTGCCGCAGCTCGGCTGGAGGCTGAGCTTAATAGGGTATTTAGGCCCTTCGACCTGACGGCTGCCACGTACAATATCCTCCTTGTCCTTGAATCCTCTGGCTCGGCAGGGCAGTCGTGTGGCGATATAAGTGAGAAGTTGGTGGCAGAGGTTCCTGATATGACCAGGCTACTTGACCGGTTAGAACGGCTTGGGTACGTAGTGCGCGAGAGAAGTAGCATCGATCGGCGGATGGTAAAAGTGACGCTAGCCGATAGAGGTAGCTCAGTACTTGCAGGGCTACAGCAACTGGTTCGTGATTGCCATGTCCGGCAGTTAGGGCATCTTGGTGAAGCGAAGTTAACAGAACTTAGTTCGTTGCTAAGAGTAGTGCTAGACCGCAGCCCGGAGGAGCCCAGGAAGCAGGCGAGAATAGCGGATATCTCCTTGGCTGGTGGTAAGCATCCTCCTCATTAGAAGTACCGCCGCACTTGCACGAGAATTTTAACCTAAATTCGGCAGTTTAGGCGGATGGAAATGGTGCAGATGGCTCAAAGCACGAAGGATTTTGAAATTCTCGGAGGCGCAACTCGGGCACCGTCAGGGTGAGCACCGAAAATTCAAAATACAGAGTGATTTTCGGCAGATGCGCCAATTTCAAGACCAGCAACTGCCGAATTTAGGTTGAGCCCTCTGCACTATTTTCACCCTCCTTAACAGCCGTTTTTAGGTTTAATAAAGTTTTCATTGGGGTTATAATCGAAAAATATGAGTACTCCTGATGGGATGGGTTGGTGCTGGTAGTTTTTTTCTTTATCGGCGCGGCCCTTATTTGTACATGTGGACTGGTGGCGTTTGAGATAGCACTGCTAGAGGCTCGTCGTGCATTCATACCCCAAAACGGCGCTCAGCAGGTCGGCGTTCACAAGAACGGCAGCCAGAAAAACGCCTTTTGCAAGAGCGGATCAGCTGCGCCTGATGAGCAGCTTGAGGAGAACTCCATTCCGGTAGCCGATTTCATTCTAGCTTCGAGGCTTCTGACGGCCTTTCTTCTCGTGCTGGTTGGCTGTGTTGCTGGGTATTTTGTGCTCAGTGGAGGCCTTTTGAAGCTTCTTGGTACCGGTGCTTTGGCTGGTCTAGGTATTGCAGGTATCTTGATTACGTGCGTCTTCGGATTGTCGGTGTTAGTGGTGGCTGTGGCTATTGGCTACATATTACCCCAATTCTTAGGAGCTCGCTTTCGTGAGCCGGTGATTCGAACTATTGCTCCGCTGGGACGCCTAGTTGTTCGCTTGCTTTGGCCAGCGATATTAACCGCAAGAATTGCAAGGCGTGTTGCACTTCGGGGCCAGGGAGCTGGGACAGTCGAGGAAGAGGCGATTGAAGAAGATATTCGCTATCTTGTCGAGGAGGGTGAGCGCGCCGGTGTCATAGAAGAGGAAGAGCGTGAGATGATATCGCGAGTCTTCCGTTTAGGGGATAAACCGATAGCCTCCCTTATGACGCCTTGCAGTAGTGTGGTGTTCCTTGATGATGGAATGACAGTAGCTCAAGCAGTCAGCGCAGTTTTAGAGTGTCGGCTGACTTGGTTTCCAGTGCGCCAGGGCATAGATGATGATGTTGTTGGAATCGTATCAGCCCACGATGTGTTCGAGAGACAGTCTCAGCTTCCGGCCGATGCCCCGGCCCAACTTCGAGAAGTTAGTGCGCCTGCAATGGATGTGCCGGAATCGATGACAGCGCTTGAGCTTCTGGAGCGTTTTAAGGAGCTCGGGGAACATTTTGCAGTGGTGCGAGATGAATATGGTAGTGTTGCTGGTATAGCAACAGTAGCTGATGTTTTGCAGGTAGTAGTGGGTGATTTAGGTGATGTAAATGGTGAAGGTCGCAGTATTACAGTTCGAGACGATGGTTCGCTGCTAGTCGACGCAGCTCTCGATGTTCAAAATCTCTTTGAGACGCTAGGATTCGCCGATAGTGCAGATAGTGAGCCTGGTCAGTTTCATTCCGTAGGTGGATTTGTGATGACCTCATTGGGCCGGATTCCCAAAGAGGGCGATTCGTTCATGCATGATGGCCACCGGTTTGAGGTTATTGATATGGATGGGAAGAGGATCGATAAGGTTCTAGTTAGTCGCGCTGCGGGCCAAAGGGCAGTGGGAGGCTAGGATCCTCCGGCCATCTGTGCTTGGGGTATCTTCCGCGAAGTTCCTTGCGCACAGTGGGATATCCGCTCTTCCAGAAACTGGCGAGGTCTTTTGTAACCTGTACTGGTCGGCGAGCCGGGGATAAGAGTTTTAAGGTTAGCGGAGTTTTATAACGCCCGATGAGAGGCGTATCGCGTAGCCCGAATAGCTCTTGAATTGTCGCCTCCAAAACTGGGCCGTTTTCTTCCGAATAAAAAATTAACCTAGACCTTCCACTCGGTAAGGTTATGCTTTTTGGCGCAACCTCGTCGAGCTCGCCACGAATTCTCCAAGGAATAAAGTCAAGCAATGCTTGATCAACATTAGAGCTGGATATCTCAGTTAGTCGTCCGCTTAACGGCAACTTTCCATCCAACCAAAACGGCTCAGATGACCTGAGTGCAAACATTGATGTGTCTGGTATCGACAGTGATGGATATGCGCGTCTAGCCCATGCGCAGCGCGCCTGTAGAGACAAAGCTGATTGTGACCATGGTAAGCGTTCGCAGCCCTCCAGAGTGCGTAAATACTCGATTAAACCAGAGCTAAGCTGGCCCTCTGGGATCTGCGATAAACGATCCTGCGACAGAGAGAGCGAGCCGACTCGAGTGCGCCTATGAGATACCATGACCCCTAATCTGTCGTCGAACTTTGACTCGTATTGCTCTGACACTAGGTGCTGTAGATGACTGGTAAAGAGTCGTGAATCAAGCGGTGCGGCACGAATAATCTGCGAGTCCTCAGTTCGTTCGTGCAGCTCTGCTACAACTATAAATTCCTCTGAACTGATCGGATCATTGGCCTTAACAGATGCACCTGTACCAGAAGCGAGAATATACCTATTACAGCTATCTGGTCTTCTGCGAGCTATGCGCTCAGGAAAGGCGACTGCGAGGAGAAAACCGCAGGCTGCCTCCGGCTTAACTTGCTCAGCTTCGAGCAGGCCGGCACTTGGTAGATCGCGCATTCGCTTTAACCAGAGCTGTTGTAGCTGCTTTAATCGGCCATAAAGGCGTCCGGAAGAGCTGTCTTGCGCAATCGCCTCAACTAGTGAGCTGCAGTCGGTCTGCCGCGCCCATCTGTTTGAAAATGAGCCTTCTTCAAGGATTGCGATAATAGCTGCCGCATATGCCTCCAAGCCATGAGACCGTGCTACTACACAGCATGATGCTAACCTTGGATGAGATCCCAGGTTGACCAGCTGCTCTCCATGTCGAGTGATTGAGCCATCATCGCGAATTGCACCGAGGCCTAGCAGCGATACTCTGGCAGATGAAAGAGCTTGAGCTGGCGGTGGAGTAATCCAACTCAAGGTCTCCGGCCTCTTGATTCCCCAAGAGGCTAACTCAAGTACAGACTGAGTTAGATCGGCCCGCAAGACCTCTGGCTCACGAGATGCTCTCAGCGCATGATGCTCCTGCTCGCTCCAGAGCCTAAAACAGACACCCGGTGCTGTACGACCAGCGCGTCCTGCTCGTTGCTCTGCTGCATCATGCGATATGCGCTCTGCCTGCAGAGTCGTTACTCCGATCGTATTTGAGCGAGAAACTTTCTGAAAACCCGTATCGACCACTATCCGTACTCCTTCTATCGTCAGACTGGTTTCGGCGATGTTTGTAGCAAGAACTAACTTGCGTTTAGAATTCGACGCTGGCTGGAGCGCAAGACGTTGCTGCTCGAACGGCAGGTCGCCGTACAACGGCAGGATATCGCAGCTATCTGCAAACGAATCGAGTAATACTCGGCAACGTTCAATCTCATAGGCCCCGGGGAGAAATGCTAGTAGGTCGCCCTGGTGTTTTAGAAGAGCCGTCTTGATGACACTTGCTGCATCTTCCCAAACCGGTGCGCGTGGTGTTCGCGAGACATAATGAATATCCACGGGGAAAGGTTTGCTTTCAAAGCTATAACGCCAGGCGGATGATAGGCATGGAACGTCCCGTAATGAGTCCAAAGTAGCCGACATGATCAGCAGCTTGAGGTCGCTTCGTAATACCGATGCGATTTCAAGAGCGATCAGGAAACTAATGTCTGAATTAAGGCTTCGTTCGTGGAACTCATCGAATACTATAAGCCCTACACCACTAAGCTCGGGATCTGCTAAAATACGTCTGAGCAGCAGACCTTCAGTTATAACTTCGATCTTCGTCGAAGAACTTACACATCTTTCTAGACGGATCTGATATCCTACTGTTTCACCAACAGATTCCCTCAGGATATCTGACATCCGGTGCGCTACGGCCCTTGCGGCAAGTCGGCGTGGCTGGAGTATTATTATGCTTTTTCCCCGTAACCAGGGCTGCCGCAACAAAAACAACGGAAGGATAGTTGTTTTGCCGCTACCAGGTGGTGCTTGGAGTACTGTGACGGTGTTACGCAATATTCCGCCAGCTATAGTCTCAACGTGTGCCTCAATCGGTAGTGGAGATGAAGAGATTTCCATGGATTACTCGTCCGTGGTCATTGGATTGAACTACTCATGTTCAATTAAAAAGATGTGAGTTTTCCACTCAGCACAATCAAGAAACAGTCCCCGTTCACGGATATCTGAGGCGTCTCTCACTAGTCGCTCGTGCGACAGTAGATCTCGAAACTCAAGAGTTCCTTTAAGCCAAACTCGATCTGGTATCCTAAGAAAGCACTGACCACGATGTGATGCAAAGTTCACCGCAACGAGCAGCGTCTTAAGCGGATGCTCTATTAAGTAGGCGATAAAATTATCGTAAGTTGGGTTGCAGGGCCACGCCTCGCGCACGTCGAGCAAGTTCCATGTGCCGTGTTTGACACTCGCTGAATTTATAATTGGCAGTAATAACTTGTAGAGCTCTTCTATTCTATGGTCAATCCGTTCACGGGGAGCTCTTGCAAGCTGCACCGGTAAGCGCAGCTTCTTGCCAGTCAATTGGCCATCATGGATAAAACGCATCCCAGGGGATAGAAACGTAAGTGCAGCAGCAGCGCGATGCTCAGCGTGGTTGAGCTTGGAAGCTATGCGCGGCTCATCGTGATTTTCTAGGAATCGCGCGAGGCGACTCTGAAAGGCTATCGGCGCCACAAGGTGCGATCTTACTTCTGAGCCACGCCTCAGCAGAATGCGATCATATAAAGTCTTGTCGTAGGTGTAGTCGAATCCGTGTTGTTGAAGTGTGTGCTCATAGCCCCAGTACACCTCTGCAAGAAAGAGGAAGTCTTTGTGCGTTTTTTTGATTTCAGAGATGGCGTTCGGCCAGAATGCCAGCGGGGTTGTAGAATGATCGCCTTTGCATAGTTTCCATGTGCAGCTAAAAACCTCTGGCTCCAAGAGCATCGCCATATCGCAGCGCACACCGTCAGCGCGGTCAGCGATAGAGAGGAGCTCTTTAAGCATCGTATCGTGTAGGTCAGGGTTGAAATAGTTCAGTTGTAAGGTGTCAGCCCAGCCAGAGAAATTGGGATCTCGGCCGTGCGCTAAAATCTCTCCGGTTTTTAAACGAATCCAAGAACCCGGTTGATCGATTAGATCCTGTTCGCTGCCATGAAAGAAGTATCCCGGCCGACTTTTTATCCACGGGTGATCCAGGCCAACATGGTTGGGCACAAAATCGAGCATTAATTTGAGGCCGCATGCGCCCAGTCGCCTTCGAAATCGTGCCAGAGCTGCGTCTCCACCGAGAGCTTGGTCGACTGAATGATTGACCAATGCAAACGGAGATCCACAGATGTCGTCGTTTGATAGGTCAGGAAGTAGCTGAAGAAGCTCATTTCTGAGATCTCCATCATTTCGCGAGATATCTCGACTGCTTGGGCCTACTGTCCAAACCCCTAATAACCAGAGCCAGTCAATCCCGATTTTGGCTAAGTGTTCAATGAAGGTGTCTGGGATATCATCAAATGAAGCCCGCCGGCCCCCTGATGTTGATAGATATGTGCGCGGATTAAGCTGGTAAAGAGTAGGGTTCACTATCTACAGTATAGAGCTGTGATCTATAACGTGTAAATTGGGTTTGGAAGCTAGCAGTATTTCAACCCGGCAAGTCGGCTGGCAGCTATAGCGATAAATTGGTGCCATATATTCAAACAAAAGGCTCTTAGAGGAATCGAGTGAATAGAATTGGCGTTTCCGAACGTGAACATGCACGTGCACGTGCACGTAAACGTGATCGTACCCGAAGAAGTGTGGTCACACGCCCTTAAAGGCAAAGCTTAGAAAGCATGGCAGCAATCCGTGTAAGCAAAAGCTTTTCGGCACGATACTCGTCGGGGGAGAGGTGGCTAAGAGCGTTGAACAAATCAAAGAG
>CAZZLV010000089.1:0-9174 GCA_964655155.1 uncultured Bdellovibrionales bacterium | reverse complement strand
ATGGGTTATGACCCATCAGCAGCCATCGGCACCCACTCGATTCCGCGATGAGCCAAATAAAAGTTCAAAATACTTCGTGCTTTTAGCCATCTGCACCATTTTCATACGCCTTAACTGCCGAATTTAGGATTAACAAACAGTCGCGTACAGCTCTCGAGCCTGCGCATGATCTGGGTAATGACTAAGCTCTATCTCAAAGCTTAGCTTTGCGTTCTGCTTGTCGCCAAGAGCAAGGCTACACAATCCTTTAATGTAAAAGAGCCCTCGCATGCGCGCGCCGGTTCGAGTGCACAGTTCGATCAGCTCAAACCCCATAGCTGCATCTCCTCCCTGTAACGCTATGGTTGCCAAAGATAGAATATTTCCGCAGTAATCCTGGCGCTCTTGTACGGATAGCGTGTAGAGCGAAGCAACTGTCTGATTAAAAAGCATCTGCATCCGCGATGAACCCTTAAAGCCCGGCACGCCATAAACACTTAAAGCAGCAAACTCATCGGCAAGACTATCGACTGTGAGAGCGCTAGGAGCTAAGAGCGGAAACTGCATTTCATACACTGGCATGTTTGATCGTGGATTAGCGTCCTTTGTGTGCGTGGCATCTGAGCCAAACCCGATATTCGAAATTAGGTTACGCGCTGGACAGATAGAGATCATTCCTTGCAGCCAAAACGAAAACATCAGTTGGTAATCCCACGTGTCGATCTGCTGGTTGTAAACCTGGCTTAAGATTGAGCGCCAATAAGCAACAAGTGTGGCGTCGTTCTGAAAAAAATCTTCAAGCCAACCATCATTGTTTACTTCTGGCCACTTTTTCATCGTAACGTCGTAGCTTTTCATAGCACGCCGCCAAGTTGCCCAGCCCCAAATATGCGCATAACGAGTGAAAAAGTAGCTCGCAAAAGTACGGTTATATCCACCTGGTAGAAAGCAGTCACCTGAGATCATACCAACATGAGTGTCGTTTCTATGCCGTTCAAGTAGCTCCTGACAGAAGCGAAAAAAACTCTCATGTGGCAGGCAATCATCCTCTAGGATTACAGCCTCTTCAACCTGCTCAAATGCCCAGCTAAGACCACTGGCAACGCGGTTTCGACACCCCATATTGGCTGGCGCAAAATCGGTGATGAGCTCACATGGCCAATCAACATCCTGACAGATTTTACGCACCTCTGCACAGAGCGCGACATCTTCGGGGCGATTGGCGCGTGGGCCATCTGCTACAATTAAGAGCTTATTAGGGCGCGCCTTCCTAACTGCATCAAAAACACGGCTTGTGAGCTGCGGACGATTAAAGACAAATAATACAACAGGGGTCGAGAGTATGAATTCAGATCGCATAATTCTAGGCCTAGGTATATTAGCGCAAAACTACAGGCTATTGATTTGATTCGCATCTACGAATCGATAGCGTGCTCAAAAAGCCTCTGGTTTCGCCCAGAACTCTTGTAAAAAGCTATTTGTTAATCATTATCCTATAGTTCAGAAGTTGTGGGTCTGCAAATGGCGCATCTGACTAACCCGCCTAATGTTTGTGAGGAATCCGAAGTGCCCACACAAACTGTAGGCTTCAAAATACTTCGTGCCTTTAGCCATCTGCGCCATTTTCATCCGCCCTAACTGCCGGATTTATGCGTATAAATGTCGCATTTTTGCTACGGACTTTTGGTCAACTCTGTAGTAGTCTAGTGGAAACGCATTTTTGTAGCCAGGAGATATATTTGATCCCCATTTCTTCCGTTGTTACCCGTAAAAGCTTGGGTGAATTTCTGCTGCTTAAGATGTCATTGGAGCAATACCATCAAGTCCACTGGTATATATCGGTCGATTCCGCATCACACTATAGTTTGCAAGTTTTTGACAATGTCACTCTACTAAACAACATTCAAACTGACGCTGGCTCTCACGACACAAACGACCCGGAAAAAAATCGAATCTGGATGGATCTAATGATGACCAAATTCGATGCGCTTCGTGCCGCGCACCGGGAGCATGGCTTTGCGTTGTTCCTCGATACAGATATCTTCTTTACTGCACCCCTCGAGGAACGTGTGGTTAATCTTATGCAAGATAATCGGATTGATGCGGTCTTGAGTCTGCATATGACCAACAATCCGGTTGTCGAGGGATGGAGTGGTTACTACAATGGCGGATTTTTCAGCGTGCGCAATATCGAGCTCTTAGAGAAACACGCTGAGATGTCGCGCCGACACAAAGAGCTTGGCCTACACTACGAGCAACAGCCTTTACAGTTTGCCTCTTACCCGTACTTAACGGTGAATGCCCCGATTAACTACAATATCGGATGGTGGCGATTTAACGAGCCACACACGCAAGATCGCTTGCAGCTTCTGCGCGTGGATGGCAATCAGATCTGGTTTGGAGATAAACCTGCTGTTTGCTTCCATGCCCATACACTCAAAAAATTAGGCGCTGGAAACTATGGGCAGTTCCTGGTGCAGGTGGTAGTAGCGCTGCTGAAAGCCTGCCCAAACAATCAGAAGTACGCCGATATCGTCCGCTTTATTGATAATTATCAACAGGCAGATTAAACCTCACAAAAACGCAAACCCAGCCTCATTCATTTTTGAAAAAAATGAATGAGAATTTCTGGGCGAGCGCAATGTTGGCTATTGATGATGTTTATGGGGGCCAAGATTGCGCTCGCCCTGCTATTGCGAGTTATTTTTTTCAAAAATCACTCGCGCCGGGTTTATCCTAAATTCGGCAGTTGGGGAGAGCGAAAACGGTGCAGATGGCTTAAAGCTCGAAGTATTTTGAACTTTTCGGAGGCTTTAACCCTGGCACCGTCAGGGTGAGCACCGAAAATTCAAAAGCCGCAGTGATTTTAGTCATATGCGCCGTTTTCGGGCCCGCAACTGCCGAATTTAGGTTTATATCCACTACAGATCAGTCACACACCCCTGGCTCGCTGAGCTGACCTGCTTAATGTACTTGCCAAGCACACCAGATGTCGCTTTGTACGGTGGCATGCTCCATCCTGAACGTCGGCGAGCTAACTCTGCCTCGTCTACATGTAGCTCGATCGAGTTGCGCTCTGCATCGATAGTGATTCTGTCACCATTAGCAACGAGAGCAAGCGGCCCGCCCACCTGCGCCTCTGGAGTTATATGACCAACTAAGAAACCATGCGATCCGCCAGAGAATCGTCCATCTGTTATCAGCGCAACATCCTTTCCGAGTCCTGCCCCCATTATAGCTGATGTTGGCGTGAGCATCTCAGGCATTCCTGGGCCACCCTTGGGCCCCTCATAGCGAATCACCACCACTGTACCCCTAACGATCTCTCCACGCTCTAGTCCGGCAAGCATATCCTCTTCTGAGTCGAATACTGCCGCAAATCCTGAAAACGCCAAACCCTCCTTGCCAGTTATCTTAGCTACCGCACCATCTGGAGCTAGATTGCCCTTTAAAATCTGGATATGACCAGTTTGTTTAATCGGCTCCTGCAGCGACATCACTATCCTTTGACCTGGCTGCAGGTCAGGCAGAGGGGCTAAATTCTCCGCTAATGTTTTGCCGGTCACAGTCACACAAGAGCCGTCAATTAAGCCCTCTCGTAAGAGATACTTTAATACACCCGGAACTCCGCCTACCCGGTATAAGTCCTCCATAACATAGGCGCCACTAGGTTTAAGATCAGCTATAAATGGAACACGATCACTAACTGCTTGAATATCTCCAAGCGTCAGCTCTACCTGCGCTGCTTTAGCCATCGCTATTAGATGCAAAACTGCATTCGTAGATCCCCCAAGCGCCATAGTTACAACTAGCGCATTCTCAAAGGCGCGCCTGGTCATAATATCGCGCGGCTTTAGATCCATCTCTAAAAGCCGTCTGACTGCAGCTCCAACAGCTCGACACTCTCCGCGCTTTTCATCGCTATCGGCTGGATATGATGATGAATACGGTAGGCTCATCCCCATCGTTTCAATCGCCGTAGCCATCGTATTGGCCGTGTACATTCCGCCGCAGGCACCCGGCCCAGGACATGCGTGTCTAACGATTTCGGAGCGCTCTTGCTCAGTAATCGAGCCAGCCAGAGCTTCTCCATAACTTTGAAACGCTGAAACTATGTCGAGCTTTTTTGATTTCCAACAACCTGCGCGAATTGAACCACCGTACACCATTAATCCAGGCCGATTGAGGCGCGCCATGGCGATGATTGAGCCTGGCATGTTCTTATCGCACCCAGGCACAGTTACAACGGCATCATACCACTGCGCTGAAACTATCGTCTCGATTGAATCAGCGATTACATCACGCGACGGAAGAGAGTAGCTCATCCCTTCAGTACCCATCGACATTCCATCGCTCACGCCTATGGTGTTGAAGCGCATACCGACTAGGTCTGCCGCTTCAACACCATGCTTTATCTCATCTGCTAGAGCTAGGAGATGCATGTTACAGCTATTACCCTCGTACCACATACTGGCGATACCCACCTGTGCTTTTGTCATCTGCTCTGGTGTTAAGCCAGTCGCATACAACATCGCCTGCGATGCACCTTGAGAGGCTGGTTCAGTTATTCGAGAGCTGAATTTATTTAGCTTTACCATACACGATCCCAACACTACTCTACTCTGGACGCAATTTGCGCAAAACTGCGCCAGTTTGCCAGAGCTCTGATTCGCGTAGCTCCTTAAGCTCAGCCGCTAGACGCTCCTTGTAATCCGCGCGGCTATTAGCCTCTATAACGACCTTTGCCTCAGCTCCCGAAGCGACACTCTTGTAGAGATCTTCAAAAACAGGCTTCACGGCTTCTCTGAATTTATGGCGCCAATCAAGAGCACCACGCTGCGCAGTAGTTGAACAGCTCTCATACATCCAGTCCATACCGTTCTCACCCACAAGAGGCACTAGGCTCTGGGTAAGCTCCTCCACTGTCTCGTTGAAAGCCTCACTCGGCGAGTGCCCATACTTACGAAGGAGCTGGTACTGCGCCTCTATTATACCTGCAAGCGCGCCCATCAGCACACCACGCTCTCCAACCAGATCGCTCACTACCTCATTCCTAAAACTAGTCTCAAAGAGGTATCCGGAGCCTATCGCTATTCCTAGCGCGCAGATCCGTTCACGAGCCTTACCTGTTGCATCCTGATGAATAGCAAAGCTTGAATTGATTCCCTTACCCTGTTGGAACAGCCTGCGAACAGAGCGGCCTGAGCCCTTAGGCGCTACAAGCACAACATCGACACCACTTGGCGGCTCTATCTCTGTGCTCTCATTAAAAACAACTCCAAATCCATGCGAAAAAACTAGCATCTTACCCTCGGTGAGGTGCGGCTTAATCGTTGGCCATGCAGCTATCTGCCCTGCATCCGATAGTAGGTATTCGATCACTGTGCCACGCTTGGCAGCTTCTTCTACCGAGAAGAGCGTCTCGCCAGGCATCCAACCATCCTCAACTGCTTTTGTCCACGAAGAGGTACCTTCACGCTGACCTACAATCACGCGAAACTCATTATCTCGAAGATTGAGCGCCTGTGCTGGTCCTTGCACACCGTATCCGATAACAGCGATGGTTTCTTTTCCAAGCACCTCTCGCGCTTTGGCCAGTGGAAACTCCTGTCTAGTAATCACAGTCTCTTCGGTAGAACCAAATGTTTGCTTTGCCATATACTATTCTCCTTTTTTGTTAAAATCAGATGCATATTTTCCTAAAAACGGCAGTTGCGGGCCTTAAAATGGTGCAGATGGCTAAAAGCACGAAGTATTTTGAACTTTTCGGAGGCGCAACCCTGGCACCATCAGGGTGGGCACCGAAAATTCAAAAGACAAAGTGATTTTAGTCAAATGTGCCATTTTCAGACCCGCAACTGCCGAATTTCGGATTATCTATCTCTCAGACACTCGGCCCCTCGTGTGCCGATGGCCGCAGCTCATGAAGCGAATGTGTTAGGTCATGATCGTAATCTCCGGTGAGGCTTACCGCCACCATTCCTGATCTTACGAACTCTAACAAGCTACACGCTCGTAGCTCCTGAACGATCGCCGTGATCTCGGAGGTCGTACCACAACACTCCAAAAGTACGCTCTTATCGCCCCGCTCTATGACTTTCAGCTTGGGGTGACTCGCCTGAATGCGCGCCTGATCTTCCTGAGAAAGCATCGCTCTCATTAACGCCACTTCTCGGTGCAGCACCCACGACTCAGAACTAACGATCACCCGCCGCACCTCTATCAGGCGCTCAATCTGGCGTCCAATAGTTGCTGCTAAAACCGGCTCGATCCGAATTACTATCGTAAAACGGGAGATCTCACTCTGCTCAGTATCTGAAACCGTAAGGCTATCGATATTTATCTTTCGCCGCGAAAACAGCGATGCCAAACGGAGAAGTACACCCGGAGAATTATCCGTCCAGACCAGGAATGTAATCTGCTCTTTCATATCCACCTACTCCAATCGAATATCACTTACGCTTGCTCCTGCCGGAACCATAGGAAAAACGTTGTCTTCACGCTCAACAAGCACTTCTAGCAGATATGGCCCCGGAGTGTAGAGCATCTTCTTTACTGCTGCGGGAACATCTCCGCAGTGCTCAACCTGCGATGCCGGGATGCCATAAGCACTCGCTAGTTTCACAAAATCTGGGCTCTCCATATTCACAAATGAGTAACGACTCTCAAAGAAAAGCTCCTGCCACTGCCTAACCATGCCAAGAAAATTATTGTTCAGAATCACGATCTTTACCGGTAACCGCTCCTGAGCGATTGTTCCCAGTTCCTGTAGTGTCATCTGAAACCCTCCATCACCGATAATTGCTAGCACCGGTCGCTCGCTCTGAGCCACTGCAACTCCCATCGCCGCAGGCAGTGCAAAGCCCATAGTCCCCAATCCACCTGAAGAGATAAAGCTATTTGCCTTATTGAAGCGGTAGTAGCGTGCTGCTGCCATCTGGTGCTGCCCAACATCGGCAATCACAATTGCCTCACCACGGCTTGCATCACTGACGTCGCGAATTACCTTACTCATCCGCGGTCGACCGACTCGCTGCTCTAAATCGCGCGCTATCACCTTATGCTCTTCAGTTTCATCGCACCCACGGAATCTATTGATCCATTCCGGTCGCTCAGTTGATTTGATCAGTGGCTCAAGCGCCTTCAGGGCATCTTTAGCGTCAGCTACAATTCCAGCAGCAACCTGGACATTCTTGTTTAATTCAGCTCGATCGATATCGATGTGAATTACCTTTGCCTGACGAGCATACTCGGACAACTTGCCGGTTACGCGGTCATCAAATCGCATTCCAACCGCAAGGATCACATCGGCTTCATTAGTTAAAAGATTTGGTCCGTAGTTACCGTGCATGCCAAGCATTCCTACGTATAGTGGATGGCTGGTTGGGAACGCAGAGAGTCCGTGCAACGTGCAGGCCACCGGAATCTGGGCCTTTTCAGCAATCTGCCTGACAAGATCATACGCTCCAGATATTCTGACTCCGTGACCGACCAACATCAACGGCTTCTGAGCTTGATTAAGGATCTCTGCCGCCGAACGGACCTGAGATAGATCAACAACTGAGCGACACTCAAAGGTGTAGCCATCCGAAAGAGCATCGATGTTGACCTTTATCTTTTCAACTTGAGCGTTCTTGGTAATATCAACCACTACTGGCCCCGGTCGCCCTGATCGCGCCACTGCGAATGCCTTTGGTATAGCTATTAGGAGCTCTTCAGCACTGGTTACCTGCACATTCCACTTTGTAATCGGTATCGTAACACCAATAACATCGGTTTCCTGAAAGGCATCAGTGCCTAAAAACGCTCGGCTCACCTGCCCGGTTATGCATACCATAGGAACTGAGTCCAACATCGCATCGGCGATTCCGGTAACTAAATTAGTCGCCCCTGGGCCTGATGTGGCCATGCATACACCCACCCTACCAGTTGCGCGTGCGTATCCCTCGGCGGCGTGGCTTGCGCCCTGCTCGTGACGCACAAGAACGTGGCGTAGTCGATCGCGATAATCGTATAGCGCATCGTACACCGGCATAATTGCCCCACCCGGATAGCCAAAGATCGTATCCGCGCCTGCTTGCAGGAGCAATTCAAGTAAGATCTGCGCTCCGGACATCTCTGCCAAACAAGGCTTGGCCTCCGTAGCGTAGATTGAGCGAGCTTCCACAGAATTCATAATCATCCTCATCGACTATCTTGATTTGCGACTATATTGATTTGCAAAAATCCTTGCCTGTAATCTGGCAAAGATTTTTCCGTAAATCACTGTAGGTTGTTGTTTTGATTCGCGTCCGCGAATCTATAGCGCTATCCAAAAGCCGTGATATCGCCACTCACTTCTGGACAACACTACAAACGCCATAAGCACACACAACACCGCAAAACCCCCAAAAAACAACAAAAAAAGCCCCCGCATCTCTCTCGAGGTGCGGGGGCTTCCTATCGCCTCTCTCTACTGTCTTACAGTAGAGTGCCGCACCTCGCTCCTTCGAGCGTAAGCACAATAACGAGCACGGTAATCACCAAAGACTTAATCTCAGCTTTATAGGGCGAATAAGCTTTTGCGCTGCATTTTGTGAATACTGGTGATGAGAGGTCGGAAAAGATCATAGTGGTGGGAAGGGTACTTGATTGAGAAAGCAACGTCAAGCACAGGTCCAAAGTGATTTGCAGAAGTCCGTGCCAGTAAAACTAGCAAGGCTTTTGCCGTAAATCACTATAGGTTGTTGTTTTGATTCGCGTCCGCTAATCGATAGCGTTTTCCAAGAGCCGTTATGTCGCTGCGAACTTTTGCAAAAGGCTATAGCAAGCAGAGCTACCTAAATTACATCGACTTCAGCTTTGGCTTGGCTCGCACGTCTGGCTGCGAGTTGGCATCGAGAGCAACAGCTACAGGCACCGATTCGCCAACGAATACAGCAGGTTTTGAAAAGCCACCCAGCACGGGATTGTAAGCTGGCGATTGCACTGAACATCCACTAGTCACCACGGAGACGATGCTACCCAGGCAAATAACAGAGAGAAATCTAAGCATATAAGTACCTGCTAAAACCACCAGCACTCAACCTAAATTCGGCAGTTGCGGGTCTGAAAATGGCGCATCTGACTAAAATCACTTAGTCTTTTGAATTTTCGGTGCTCACCCTGACGGTGCCAGGATTGCGCCTCCAAAAAGTTCAAAATACTTCGTGCTTT
>CAZZLV010000088.1:0-9198 GCA_964655155.1 uncultured Bdellovibrionales bacterium | reverse complement strand
CAGACATTCTGGGCTTTCGCGTGACCCAGCGTATGGGACGGGATGCTGCATTTCTCTCAATTGGTGGATATCACCATCATATCGGGCTAAATAAATGGGAGAGTCGTGGCGCGGCTATTGTTTACTTGGGGTTATGGCGCTGCATAAGCGAATAAAGATCGATCTCACTTAGCCACTTGGCAGCGTGGACTATCTTTGTCCCGTGTTTTGATTCTCTTTGCCGGCCTAACTCGGCAACTAGTTGAACCGCCGGGGCGCCAAAATACGATACAGGCTCGGCGAAAGCTTTAAATCCAGGGGCAAAATCACCATCGCGATATTTCGCTTCGGCCACCAAATGCATCCTCTGACTGTCAGCAACCACAAAATCAAGCTCGTGTTTATCTATATCCCTGAGGTACTGAAGATTTAGTTTTTCTCCGTACCGATCGTTAACAAAATCGATCTCTTTCAGTAAGGAACAGGCCACAAAGTTCTCAAATTTTGCGCCGAGGTCTCCTCTAACTCTCGCACAATCATAAAAATAAAATTTGGGGGCTTTACGCAGGGTCCGCGAGACTTTTTTGGTCCAAGGAGTCACCTTAAAAATTACAAAGAGATTCTCTAGTAGTTGTATCCACCGTTTAACTGTAGTGGCGCTGCGTTGAAGATCCTCTGCTAAACTTTGATAAGAAGTTACTTGACCTACCCTGCGTGAAAGTAACTCAATCAAAGTTTCAATGCCGACGATATCACTTACTGACTCCAGATCGAGCAAATCTTGGCGCAAGATTATATCCAGATGCGACTTGGCCCAACGTTGATAGAAAATCTGGTCGCCAGAGAAGAACGGTTCAGGAAAACCGCTCAGTTCAATTATCTTATTCATTGCTGTCTGCGGATCTTCATTCCCTTGAAGCTCCTTGCAACAGAGCGGATGAAGCTTCCAGTAAAAATGCCGTCCTGCCAGAGAATCGCCCATCTTTTTCGAGGTATCTAGCCTGGCACTCCCGGTCACCAAGAGCCTAGGACGAGCGCCACGGTCGTCAAAAGCCCCCTTAAGCAGGTTTTTCCAACTCTTAAGTTTGTGCAGCTCGTCCAATACAACCAAATCGACATCCTTGGACCATTCAGACTTAAGAATAATTGGTCTATCGGAGAGGATATCGAAATTTAGGTACTGAGTGCTCGAATAAAGAGATTTAGAAACTGTAGTTTTGCCAACCTGCCTAGGTCCGCCCAAGAGAACTATCTTACTCTCAAGATCTTTTAGTATGTGCTCACTTAAGTAACGTTTAAATTCCATATCGATTATTCTAGCGCTGCCACCAGAATACTCAAGACAAAACTAGCGACCACGCCAGTTTTATCGGATTTTAAAATCGCAGCCTCTGCCTGGCAGGTTATCTACCTGAAAATATGAACCTAAATTCGGCAGTTGCGGGACCGAAAACGGCGCATCTGGTCTTTTTAGGTTCATTACCACGGCCGATAGCCTTGCAGTATGTGTTCAACTCATACGACCAATCGGTACAATTCGTTCCGCTGCTCTTTCCTTAATTTCTTGCCTGCCATAACCACTTAGACTAATTGGTGCGTTACTCGTTGCCTCTCCGACTACCAAAGCTAGCCTCGTACAGCGGAACTCTATGCGCTGTTTCACGACTCAGGTTCATGAGTGCAGTAACAGCCACGGAGATGTAGGCAGGAGCGATCTCCACGGCGGGCGGCGGCGACGAATCTCCAGGTAAACCGCGATTGGTACACCTCTCACCATTTAACTCTAAAAGGACTGGGGTCCGTCCAGAAGTATATCGCATGCTCGCAATCTCTCGGACTCTCTGACCGCTCCCTCGGTCTTGATCGTAATGATATGTATACACAAAACCACCCTGCCGTTCGGGCCTGAAACTCACCCCTATACCACTATTCTGGATGTAGAGGCGCCCCTCGACGTTTTGGCCGTACATCCTACACCAGCGAACTATATATCCATTTGGTAGATCAAGTCCTTCCCTCAATCTGTCGCTGATACGAGGATTCAATTGCCTGGCCCCTTGATCTTGCGTAAATAAAAGTGGTTCAAGTTCGACAAGAGCCCTTCTAAGATCAATCAAGGAGAGCCTGAGCTGGTGTTTTGGCGCCAAATTTGCATGATCGCGCGCTCTTGCCAGCTGCACTTCACTAATTTCTCCTAAATTGCGATTTGTCACACTCCGTTCTGTCGTTAACATAATGCCTCACTCCCAAACGATTCTCCTTCGTTATGCTGCTCTCTGGAGAGATGTAGCATAGCCCCACTAAAACCCCAACATCATAGAGCCTCAAGGTATCCCAGACTTTCAGGCTTTACCACCTATCCACAGGTTTATCGATATCGCAGAGGCTATCGATGAATACCCTCCTACGACTCGTTTGAGCCGTCGCCGGTTGAGTTCTGATACCCGCTTCCTGGGCGACAGAACGGCAGACGTCTATCTCAAATGCTACTTTTCGCAACTTAGCTGCACATCTTTACCTATGCTTGGACCTCGAAAACTCTACCCCGGAGCTATAGACCGCGCATTATGATGCTAATCTGGCCCTTGGAAAGACCTCTAGGAAAGGCCTCCTACCTAACTTCAACTACTTAGGAAAAGCGATCGATTTTCTTAGCAATCCAGTTTTACTGGCACGGACTTTTGCAAATCACTGTGGTGAAAATCGGTGTTAGGTGCTCCCGACTTCGGCAATAAGCAGATATGCTAGGTCGTCATGATTAGAAAGATACCCGATGCAGAACGACGCCGTCTGACAGAAGACTCGCGGCGCTCTAAAAACTGGAAACGCTGGGGGCCCTACCTCTCAGAGAGGCAGTGGGGTACGGTACGTGAAGACTACTCTGCGGATGGTTCGGTTTGGGGTTACTTCACTCACGACCAGTCACGGAGCCGTACGTATCGCTGGGGCGAAGATGGACTCTTGGGTATAACTGATAGACAGTGCCGGATCTGCTTCTCGTTTGCCTTTTGGAATGGTAGCGATCCGATCTTAAAGGAGCGGCTGTTCGGCCTCTCCGGAGCAGAGGGAAATCACGGCGAGGATGTAAAGGAGTGTTACTACTATCTCGATTCCACACCAACACATTCATATATGCGGGCTCTGTATAAGTACCCGCAGCGGGCCTTTCCGTACGACCAACTAGTGCAGGAAAATCGCTCGCGCAGTCGACTTATCCCTGAATTTGAACTTACCGATACAGGCATCTTTAACAATAACGAGTACTTTGATATCGAAATCGAATACGCTAAGGCACGTCCTGATGATCTGCTGATCCGAGTTACAGTTAATAATCGCAGTTACCAATCTGCTCCCCTGCATATTATTCCCACTGTGTGGTTTCGCAACACCTGGAGCTGGGGGCGTACTGGTGAGGGTTACACCACAAAACCATCGGTATCAGCGGTTAAATCAGGCCACTTTGCTCTTTTGCATCCGCAACTCAATCCGGTAGTTTTTATCGCCGACCCTGCTTACAGTGGCACAAAGCCTGTTGCTCTCTTTACTGAAAATGAATCTAATCGGTGGCGTTTATTCGGAGGCGAGAATGCAACACCATACGTGAAGGATGCCTTTCACAACTATCTGATTAACAATCAAACCACCGCAGTAAATCCAAAACTTGTCGGAACCAAGGCTGGCCTCCTGTACTCAATCAATGTGCCGGCCCTAAGCTCAGTACAGCTGCGCTTTTGTCTCAAAGACTCATCTGACGCAACAAGAGATCGTTTTATAAGGGATTTTGACCAGGTATTTTCGGTTCGCAAAGAGGAGTGTCTTGAATTTTACGACTCTGTTGTGCCCCCAAACGCCACCTCTGACCAACGTGCCATTCTGACCCAATCGTATGCCGGGCTCTTGTGGACCAAGCAGTTTTATTACTATTCGGTTCGAGAGTGGCTTGAGGGAGATCCGACCCAACCGATACCGGATGTATCACGTAAGAGGCTTAGGAATCACGAATGGGAGCATCTCTACAATCGCGATATCATATCTATGCCAGACAAATGGGAATATCCGTGGTTTGCGGCGTGGGATCTCGCCTTCCACATGATCCCCTTTTGCAAGATCGACCCCGACTTCGCCAAGAGCCAGCTACTACTTTTCTTGCGTGAATGGTACATGCATCCAAATGGCCAGATCCCGGCATACGAATTCGGATTCTCTAACGTAAACCCGCCGGTGCATGCCTGGGCATGTTGGCGAGTCTATCAAATCACTGCAGAGAACGGACAGCGCGATCGTCTCTTCCTCAAACGCGCCTTTACCAAACTTCTGCTGAATTTCACCTGGTGGGTCAACCGCACCGATACCAGTGGTCGCAACCTTTTTGCCGGTGGATTTTTGGGGCTTGATAACATCGGCGTCTTCGATCGCAGCGCGCCCCTACCGAAGGGCGGAAGCTTACAGCAGGCAGATGCAACTGCATGGATGGCCTTTTACTGTGCAACGATGCTATCGATGGCTCTAGAGCTAGCGACAGAGGATGGCGAGTACGAGGATCTCGCCTCAAAGTTCTTCGAGCACTTCATCGCTATATCCTCAGCGATTAATAGTTTTGGTGGTACCGGACTGTGGGATCAACTAGACGGATTCTACTACGATCAGCTAGAGCTTGAGAATACAACGATCCCTCTGCGAGCGCGCTCGCTGGTGGGCATTATTCCAATCCTCGTTGTAGAGATACTTGAGGATCAAAAGATTAGAAAGCTTCCTGGATTTAAAAAGAGGCTCGACTGGTTTATCGCCAACAATCCCGACCTCGCTAAGCAACTAGAATCCTCTCATAGAGCCCAAAGCACTCAGAGCGCATCTCAGTCCCAGTCGCGTTCACGGGACAAACTTCTATCGATACCATCGACTAAGCAGCTATTGCGGATTCTTGCCTATGTCCTTGATGAAAACGAGTTTCTCTCGCCTCATGGTATACGCTCGCTATCACGAATTCACGCAGAGTACCCCTATCGCCTCACTCTAGAGAACCGCGACTATGGAATAGACTACTGCCCCGGAGACTCGAACACCGATTTTTTCGGTGGAAACTCAAATTGGCGCGGCCCAGTTTGGTTCCCGATAAATGCCTTGCTGATTGAAGCACTTGAAAAATATCACGACTTCTACGGAGCTGATTTCAAGGTTGAGTGTCCTACCGGCTCGGGGGTGTACATGAACTTGCGCCAAGTTGCCGCTGAAATTTCTGAGCGGCTCGCCTCACTCTTTAGCGCATCCAAGGATGGCTCTAGACCCTGCCACGGTGATAATAAGCTTTATGCTAAAGATCCACATTGGAGAGAACTGATCCTGTTCTACGAGCACTTTCACGGCGACAACGGTCGTGGGATCGGGGCAAGTCATCAAACCGGCTGGACATCCCTGGTATCCGAGTGCATTGAGCGGCTATGTAAACCTATCGCTACAGATGACCCCTACTAATTTTGGCTCTTCGTGGAATCGAGTGGGTAAAATTACTCGCAATAGGATGGCGACCGCCATATCGGCCAGATGGTTTTTGCTACATTCAAAGCTGTGATTGGCTCGATTGCTCTTTCCTTTCCAGCATCACTTTCTTGTCGATGCATCAGAGCTACAAAGGCTCCCGCACCATAGCCGTGGTGTGGGAAAAGCCGATAAGATGGCACAGCACTCAAAGCCGATCTGTAGCGAGTCAATGCTGGCACTTCGAGCGCCGAAAACTCAGTAAATTTGCGACAGAGCCACTCAACGTTATCCTCATTCTCTTCACGCGAAAACGTACAAGTAGAATAAAGTAAGTAACCACCTGGGCGCACCGTTGTAGCGGCATTTGCGAGTATTCTACGTTGTCTCCGCTCATTCATTGAGATCGTTGCTGGATGAAAGGCCCCGGGAGCTGCTAGCCCCTTTAAGACGAGTGACTGACCTGAGCACGGCGCATCAACTATCACGAGGTCAATACGACTCGGTACAAGATTAGCTATCAAACCTGGATCACATGTGCACACAATCGCAGGGTCAATCGCACAGCGCTGATAATTGGCGATAAGTTGTGCAGTGCGTTTGCGGATAACTTCATTACCAACTAAGACCTGAGGTTTACAGTAGCGCCACGCCAAGATCCCCTTTCCTCCTGGAGCCGCACACATATCTAAAATCACCTGACCTGGCGTAGAACGCGCTGACCTTGAGACCGCCGCAAGTGGCGCAACTGCGAATGTTGAAGAGAGATCCAAAACATAGAAAGCTCCCGCTTCGTGTGCGGCTGATCTTCCGGGGCGCTCAGCATCTGCAGCGACTTCAATCCATGATGGCAACCATTCCGGCCGGTTTGAATGTCGCTCAAAGATCCCATCTTGAGGTTCACTTCGCAGCCACGCTACCGCGCGCACTCCATGATCTCCCTGATCCAAAGCAGCAAAGAGGGCCTCACGCTCAGCTACGTCACTTAAGACACGATGCACCACCCGCTCTATGTTCTTTGAACGCGCTGCTTTGGGAGGTGTAGAATTATTTGGCATCTACCTTAATTCTTCTGACTAAGATGAAAGCGTTCTAGCTGCGCCCGCAGATCATAGAGCGCCAGGGTTCGCATACTACAGGCGGCTTTCTCCTCAAGGGTCATCTCACCCATAGTCTTGGCACTTCCTGTCGGACAAAATATCGAATCCCACCCGAAACCGGAACCACGCGGTACCACAACCTCGCCTTGCACGACCCCTTCACCATATATAAATGTCTGGGGGCCGAGCGCTAACCCAAAGATTGTGCGCACCTCCGCCCGCAAATCACCTTTTGAAGCTGCGAGCTGATGCACTCCCTCTCCCCCTAGCGCCTTCAAAAACCATTTAATTAAAGGGCCAGGCAAGCCACCCAGCGCCAGCAGCGAGAGCGAAGTGTCCTCTATTAGTACTGGTGAATACCCCTTTCCAAGCGCTGCCTGAGCTTTGGCGATAACAACTTTACGCGGCTCAAGCTCCTGTATCTCGGGGAGATCAAGGTCGACGTGGCGCATCTTACCGAGGATAGCCTCTACTTCGCGGAGCTTATGGCTGTTCCCGGTGACGAAGTACACCTCCTGCAGAACTTTATCAACTTTATCCCACCTACCAGTCATGCTCTTTTCCAATACTTTCATTTGAACACATTTATGCGATGTGCACGACTATTTCTCGGCGATGGCTTCTTTTTCTGTGTTCCCAAAGGTAGATACCCTGCCAAGTGCCAAGCACCAGGGTGCCATCCACTACCGGTACAGAGAGCGAAACAGCAGTCAGGATAGCCTTGATGTGCGCTGGCATATCATCAGGCCCCTCAAGGGTATGGGTAAACAGATCATCTCGCTCTGGCACAAGTCGATTGAGCCATGACTCTAAATCAGCACGCGCAGAGGGGTCGGCATTCTCTTGAATCGTCAAACTAGCTGAGGTGTGTCGGATGAAAACAGTACACAAGCCCTCTACAAGACGTGCTTGGTGCACTACTCCTATCACATCATCGGTAATTTCATAGAGCCCCTGGCCCTGCGTTTGGATCGTCAATCTTTTAATCATAGTAAAGGTTTTGAACCTAAAAAGAGCAGTTGCGGGCGCTATAGCGATTGAGAGAAAAACGTAGCGACATACCAGATACTAAGAGTTGTTAACTTGCTAAGTCTATCTCGCGCTATTTATCCTAAAAAGAGCAGTTAAGGTGAACCAAAATAGTGCATATGGTTAAACCCAAGTGAGCGTTTCAGGTTGAATCAGGAGCGCTCTCTAGACCACTCAGCAAGCGAGGCAACTGGCACCTGCTCCTTGGTGATCAGATCCTTTATCTGCATAGCCTTGGTCGCTCCATCGATAAATAGCACATAACGCATACCACGCTGCTCTGCATACTCAATCTGCTTTCCTAACTTAGGAGCCTTGTAGTACACCTCTGTCGCTATCCCATAGCCACGAAGCTCCTGTGCGACTCTGTTGCAGTGCGCTCTGTCCTGCTCAGAGTACACCGTCACCAAAAGTTGAGAGGGGCTTTTTTTACTCGTATCGACTAACTTTTCAGAGAAGAGCAGCTCCATCAACCGGGTCAAACCGATCGAAACACCTACCCCCGGAAGCTTCTGATCAGTAAACTCAGAGGCTAAATTATCGTAGCGGCCCCCCGAAATTACCGAGCCAAACTCAGGATATTTTACAAGCCCAACTTCAACGATAACCCCCGTATAGTAATCGAGCCCACGAGCCAGGCTGACATCGATTACAACATTTGCCAAAACAGACTCGGGCAACAAACTACAGATCATCTCCAGATCCAAAACACCCTGTTCAATCTCCTCACTGCTCAAATTAAGTGCTGCCACCGAACGGGCCAGCTCCCCTGCCTTACAGCGGATCTTTGTTGATGCAAGGATAGCCGCCACCATCTCTGCCCCAACACCGGGAATCTCAGCAAGCTCGCGACTAACACCCTCGGGGCCGATCTTAAGCAGCTTATCAACCACGGCGATCGCCTTCTTACGTGCCTCACCACTGAGCCCTATAGCCTCGTAGAGCCCGGCTAGCAGCTTTCTACTGTTGATGCGAATTTCGTAGCCACCAACGGGGAACTCGTTCATTACAAGCCCGACCACACTTAACACCTCTGCGTCACAGCTAAGCGGCAACTCGTTACGCCCGATAATATCGATATCAAATTGGTAGAACTCCCTAAAGCGCCCTTTCTGAGGGCGATCGCCACGCCAAACCTTCTGAATCTGGTAGCGTTTAAAGGGAAATGTCAGCTCATGCTCATGCTGAGCAACATACCGTGCCAGGGGAACCGTGAGGTCAAAGTGCAACCCTAGCTCAGCCTCCTCACCCTCCTCAGCTCGCAACCGTTTAACGGCGAAGATCTCCTTGTCGATTACCCCTTTTGAGCCAAGTGTAGTAAGCAATTCAATCGCCGGTGTCTCAATCGGCACAAATCCGTAACTTTCGTATATCCCCTTGATAGCACCGATGATCTTATCTTCAGCGATCTTTTGCTCGGGGAGCCACTCGGGGAATCCTGATATCTTTGATGGTTTGGCCATGAGTATTTCATCCTTTTCCCTCCTTCCTAGCCTAAAGCCGGGGGGCGGTAAAGAGCTGCCCTGTGGAGAGTGCATAATCCTAACAAGAGCAGTTGCAGGCCCTAAAATGGCGCATCTGGTTAAAATAACTTCGGCTTTTGAATTTTCGGTAC
>CAZZLV010000087.1:6101-9293 GCA_964655155.1 uncultured Bdellovibrionales bacterium | reverse complement strand
CTGGCAAGCTCAAACAAGCCGATAAACGGCGCTATTTCTCAATAGCCCGAGGGTACGATCACGTTTACGTGCACGTGCATGTTCACATCCGGAAACGCCAATTCTACCCACTCGATTCCACGAAGAGCCACTTATTTGTTCCTGTGCTGTAACTAATAAAGCCCTTAGATCTCAGCATTTTTCTAAGTTTTTCTCTCAATCGCTCCAGACTACCTGAACAATCTCTGCAACCAACCTCGACGTCCTCCATTAGCCACCTTGCCCCCGACCACTTCTTCGGCATTAGCTCGGCCATCATCAAGTAGTTCGAGCTCAACAGCGATCTCTTTAAAGATGCGATTTAGATCTCTGTTTCCCGCACTGTAAAGGGTATTTCCACTGCCTGGCCATGCAGCTAATTTAGGGTCAAAAGGCACCGTTGGCAAACTCCAACACACCTCACTGAGCTCATGCACCGATTCGAGATCATCCGAAATTTGCTTCAGATTTACCGGACTATCCGATGAAGCGCAAACTAGGAATCTCAAACGATCGGCACCACCTATGAGAGGTTTAATTGAAGTAAGTAGGAGATCCATCGCCGTCAATCCCAACTCCGAATCATCACTTACAAGGAGTACTACATCAGCCTGTCGAATGATTCCGCCAACAGCTGGTCCCATACGCCCTGCCGTATCAATTATCACTACATCGAAAAGCACCTTAGCCAACTCAACTATTCGCTGCGCTATCTCCATTCCATCAGCGTGACATACCAGATCCATAGATTCTGCAAATCGATCAGGTGCTGTAAGCACAGACACATCGGATGCTATCGGAATAAGAGCGTCCCTGAATGTCTCACGGCTGATATCCCTACTGCCATTCACCCAACCACTGACTATCTTCGCCTCAGGCCCAGAGGCTGCAAGACAGCGGCTAAGATCCTTCGTTTCTACATCGAGATCCCACAGAAGGGTACGTCGCTCGAAGGAGCTACACACCTCACCGATAGCCGCAGCTACAGATGTTGCGCCGACACCTCCTTTACCGTGAACAATTACAACTACTTTTCCCTCAAACGTTCGCCCCTCTCTCTTAAAGTCCGTGTTGATTGCAACTAGCTCTTGAAGTAAATCGAGCGAACTGGCTCCGTTTGGGAATACCTTACGCACTCCCACAGAATGCGCCGAGCGAAATGCCCCACCTCCGTACGCTTCATCACTGACAAACATAATAATCTGGAGCCAACTAGCAGCCTTGCGAGCAGCACGTGCAATTGACACCCCTTCGTCAGCAAGCCCCGAACCGATAATCATCACATCCGCCTCAGAGAGACGATCCATCACCTCCCTTTCACTAACCAGGCGTATCTTAAGGTCGAGCATCTCAATGTCTGCTTTAGCAAAATCCTCTATCTTCCGCGCGCATAGCGCTTGAGACTCGGCACCCTTATCAACTATTAAAACTCTCATGATCAAAGACCAATAACTAAGATTTTCGATAAACTAAAAAGCGAATAATCGCAATAAGAGGTATCCAAAGCATATACCACTGAGCGCGGCGAATAACAGAATCGCGAGATCCAGAATACGGAGACGTCGCTCACGTCGATCTGACCCGCCGCTTGCTAAATAATCTCTACCCTCGGCACCTGTACGCGTTGCAGTGGCATGCCGCCCGATTTCATCACTCTGCGCCTTGCGTACACCACCGATGGTCGGCCCAAAACTAGTAGTTGTTTGTCGATCCCGGTAATTTTCAGTGGTTATTTTTCTACGGCCCGACGCTGCGATCAAACCACCTCCTCCGAACTCGATCGGACCATCAGAGGTTAGCAACTGCGTTTCTTTCGCTGCGCTGCGATCATCAACTCCCTTACTCAGCGTTGGGCCTACATAACGAGCACCTCCAGTAGCAGATGTCGGTGGAATCAAAATTCCAGATGTGGGCCCACCAGCAATCCCCAGTGTTGCGGCGACACCTTGCAAGTCGTAGAAGAGCTCTACGGCAGATTGATACCGCTCCTCTGGGTCACGGCGCAAAGCTCTGAGAACTATCCGGTCTAAACTTTCTGGGCATTCCGCCCTAAATCGACTTGGCGGAGATGCGTCTGTTTGAAGACGCATACTGATCGAAGCATACGCGCTATCACCCTTAAAAGGGGGCTCACCGGTAATAAGTTCATAAGCCAAGACGCCCATGGCATATATATCGGAGCGCCAATCCACCTGAGAGCGTAGCATGTATTCAGGAGAGACGTACTCGAGAGTCCCTACAACCCCTCCATGCTCAGTTAACTTAGGGCCATCTGTCTTTCGCGCGATGCCAAAATCAGCGATCTTAACACTACCGTCGTTGGTTAAGAGAATGTTTTCCGGCTTAAGGTCGCGATGCACAATTCCTGCGTCGTGGATAGCCTGAACTCCGGCTGCCATCTGGCTGAGTAATCGGATAATCTCGGCCATGCTGAGCAAATCTGGGCGAGCCATACGATCAGCCAGGTCGCCCCCACCAACGAACTCCATAGTGTATGCAATGATATCACCATCACGCACAAACTCGTAAGCACGAACTACGTTTGGGTGAGAAACCCCATACGAGGCAAGTATCTCATTCTTGAATCGAGCAGCCGCTACCGCATCCGAAGCTACCTCATTAAAAAGAACTTTCGCCGCTACCAGCTGCCCCTGTAATTCACGATGACGACAAGCATACACCATCCCCATGCTGCCAGCGCCGAGGCATTTTACCACCTCGTATTTGCCACCTATCACCGTTCCCGGCTGAAGGTTTGATGTGTGAGGATCGGTCATAGCCAAGTCTTTCTATGCCTCTCGCTTTAGAGCTGCCGCGCCCATAACCACTACATGATACTCGCACTCTCCAAATATAACTACGTCTCCATGATGGATGGTGCTTTTATCCCCCATAAGAGCATCTTCTTTCCCAGCTTCACCTCGCCGTATCTTTGTTCCGTGCTCTGATAGTTGATCTAAGATCAAGATCGAGCCATCTGCAGAGATTCTCATGATTGCGTGCATCGGAGACACAGATTCATGACCTATTACAAGACAACTATCACTACAAGTCTGTTCACTTGTAACCAGTAATCTTCCCTCCCTGAGTTCGATGTAGCTACCCATTAGGTCAACTTTATACGAGACTAAGAAGCCCACGAGCTTTGTTTTCTTCTTCCAATCAACATATTCT
>CAZZLV010000087.1:0-6001 GCA_964655155.1 uncultured Bdellovibrionales bacterium | reverse complement strand
TTGTCAAAGCCTCCGCGTAAACGCGCTAGTTCAATAAGCTTGCGCGCCGCCTCTTCGGAAGAATGATGCAACACAATCGCACCGACCTCCTCCTCGCGAACCAGACTATAGAGCCCATCTGAACACAACATCAGCCACTCCTGCGGAGCACCACTCTTTGACGATCGCAGTAGCCTGTAGCGCCATGTATCAACCACAAAATCCAACTTGGATCCAACACAGCGCGTGAGAATATGTGATTGCGGATGCACCAGAGCGTCGTGCTCCGAAATCTGACCCGCATCAACCAACTGCTGAACTAGCGTGTGATCACAAGTCAGCTGCGTAACAGCTTTTTTAGTTATGTGATACGCGCGTGAGTCACCTACAGCACCTATTACGACCTCGTCATGACGATTGATTATGCCAACCACTGTTGTGCCCATCCCAGCTGCTTCAGGGTCTTCGGCACGGAGCAAAACCTGCTCCTGAGCTAGCCCGATAAGATTCGTCATAAACTGCGAAAGATCTCCTCCTTCAAGGTCGGTAAGAGAATTTAATATTACATCGGCTGATATCTGAGCTGCGGTTTCTCCTGCCGGTTGCCCCCCCATGCCATCGAACAAAAAGTAGGCAGCCATATCTTCTCGATAAAATATGAAAAAACGATCTTCATTCGATTCCCGCTCGCAGCCAGGATCGCTGTGCCCCGAGGCATACTCAGCGCTGGCAGCACTCCTGCTACGTGACTGAATCTTGCTGTTCTCACGCGACTCGTGATGCGAACCCATGCGCTCTCTATGCCAATAGCAGTTAAGTCCCTACCAAGGGCCTTCATGCCGCTTTATCCCTCCCAAGGGGTATCGGTGAATCGCCTAGTCTACTTGAGTAAAAAGCCGCTATTAACTGGTCAATAAGCTCAGCTAACGGAACAAACCACGGATTTACCTACCAATAACTGAGCTAAGATTGTATGATTATCTATCTCGATCCCTTAACTATATAGCGTTTTTCAAAAGTCGTGAGCGATATTAAGGTTTATGGAAAATGCTATCGATTCGCGGATGCGAATCAAAACAACAACCTATAGTGATTTACGGCAAAAGCCTTGCCAGTTTTAGTGGCACGGTCTTCTCCACATCACTATAGTAGTGCTAGCTTGGAACTATGATTTTTAGGTATCCTGCTTATAATTAAAGACGCGTTGGTGAGACATTCGTTATCTTTCGCACTTTTTTGGTTCTTTGTGGCGCTGGCAACGGTGCTACTAGCTCCTTACGTGGGCATCAATATCATTACAACTCCACCCTCTTCATTTGAACCCCTCAATTCCTCTCCAGCTAGCCTGGCTAATGATGCTGAAACTCATATCAACGCGGTATCGCAGGACGAACAACTGGAAGAACATCCGCCACAATTGAGTCCACCTGAAACCCTCCAGGAAATCGAAGGTCTGCTACAGGAATAACAGGAAACTTACAAAGGTATTACTAATGGTCACTTTGAATAAGATTTACACACGCACAGGAGATCGCGGATCAACTGGACTTGTAGGAGGCACCCGAGTCGACAAGTATGATGGAAAAGTTGAGGCGTACGGTGACATTGATGAGCTTAACTCGCACCTAGGCGTCTGCAAGGAGCTTGCCTCTGGCCCTGCTGCAAACCTGATTACCGCCAAGATTATCACCATTCAAAATGAGTTGTTTGATATCGGAGCAGAATTAGCCACTCCCGTTGATTCTCACTGGGAGGGAATGCTCAAAGCCGGACCACAACATGTTGAACAACTAGAGCAATGGATTGATCAGCTTAACGAGCCATTAGGTACACTGCGCTCGTTTATTCTGCCAGGTGGCACACTGTTGTCAGCACACCTTCATGTAGCACGCACAGTATGTCGACGAGCAGAGAGACATATCTGCAAACTTCACAAGCTTGAGCCTGTATCGCCACACATCCTGCAGTACATCAACCGCCTTAGCGATCTACTCTTTGTAATGTCCCGTGCCGTAGTTCATGCAGAGGGGCAGTCGGAGTATCTGTGGATTCCTGGAGCATCGCGGCCGGCAAAGGCTTAACTTCCATGATGCAGGGAGCTTCGTAAAAAATACGAGACCAGCAAGCTTGCCCCCTTAAACCTAAAAAGAGCAGTTACGGGCCCCAAAATGGCGCATCTGGTTAAACCTAAAAACAGCACCTGCGCCATTTTCATCCTCCTTAACTGTCGTTTTTAGGGTTACCGTTCCGTTTTCTGTCAATTGCTGTAATGCCTAAAAAACCTGCTGCAACAACCAGCCCACACCACGAAATGGAAAAGCTACGATATCAACCAACACCTGTAGTGAACCAGCGCTATCTTTGGATTCCGTCTGCTCTAGATCACCATCAAATGGCCGCGAATCTTCAGTACTGAGAGATTCCTCAAAAACCTCCGGCTTCGGCCTTAAACGTGCGTACTGCTCCTCCCACGGAACGATCTCTGGAGGTGTGTGAGAATGTTGCGGCGGATCGGCAACAATCGCTGTCTGCGAAATCGGCTGCGAAGCGCAGGCCGCTGTCAATAGACAGATAATTCCACTCAGGATAACAGTGCTAAAGACCTGCCAACGGTTCCATACCGATCTTATAGTATCATAAACGAAACGTTTCAGATCTCTCATAGAGTCTACTCACTGAGCTAGAAGGATACCATGCTTTTCCCTGAGTTCCGATAAGATTTGAGTCATAGCATCATCCACCTCATCACTCTTGAGAGTACGATCCCTGCTCTGAAACACCATACGATAGGTAACTCGCCTAAAGGTCTCATCCGACTTGGTGAAGTCATCTGATATATGAACCTCCCTTAAGTGCCCGGCTTCGGCTTCTTTGATCAATCTCACGATCCGGCCAGCCTGCTCCCGCGGCTCTACCATAAGCGTCACATCACGCCATATTGCTGGAAAATCACTAAGCTCATGCTGCTCTCGCTTGCTCATAAACTTGTACACCAGCCGCAGATCGAGCTCTGCATACAGGCCAGGAACCCGCAGCTCACACGCCTCCCGGAGAGTTGGATGAATTACTCCAAACCCTCCAACAACATTACGTCCCATCTTTATCGACGCCTGCATTCCCGGATGTAAAAAAGGATCCTCACTCTTACCAACTGAGAACACTGCACCAAGGCTCTTAACAACCTGAGCCAAAACTCCCTTAAACAAACGCACATGCGTCTCTAGAGACTCACCCTTGCGCCACTCTGAATCGGACCAACGCCCCGCTGAAGCGAGAGTCAAAACATCATGCTCATAATTGTACTCTAGAAGCTCGCGCTGCCGCGGTTCATCGGATACTGCACTATCAGGAACAGCGAAAACTCTGGTGTAATCATACACCTTGGGTGCAACGACTCCTCGCTTTAGGTTTGCCGATAAAATGCGCGATAGAGACACGATATTCGAATACTTCATGTGTGAGTTGCTCGCTTCAAGGGAATTTTTCACAGCAACGTGCTTGGCTGCAACACCCTTGGCCAAGCTCTCTAAAAGCGCAACCTCTGCTGCCGAATAGAAACCTCTCGTGATCACCTCCACAAAGCCCGCACCGCGTAGAGCCGGGCGCACAGTTTGCTGAATTAACTCTAGAGGATTACGAGCTGGAACTTCATACTGCAAAGTCGGCAACTCCTGTCTTACACGATTTAATCCTACCGAGCGCGCGATATCTTCGAGAACATCATCAATCCCGGCTACATCGTAGAGCCTCCACGACGGTACAAGCAGGGTCAACTCTCTATCCTTACCAACAGAGGTCACCTCAACCCCGTATCCGAGATTTTTAAAGCGTGTAACAACCTCAAGCTCTTCTAGGCGCGGTAGATGCAGCTGCTTCTTGAAGTAACTCAGCATTACGCGCACCCTACGCTTCTCAGGAGGAGTCGCCTCCAGGTAAGTGTAGCCGATTACATGAGCACCACTTGTATCCTTAGCCGCCCCTGCCGAACCTGCCGCAAGATACACCAAACGCTTAAGCGCTGACACGATCCCTTCAGGATCTACTCCACGTTCAAACGCGTAAGAGGCATCGGTTGATAGTCCCATAGCACGGGCGGTCTTACGCACAGAGACTGGGTCAAATACCGCCGCTTCAATACAAACCTTGGTGGTTTCAGAGGAGACCATGCTATTGGCGCAACCGATTACACCGGCGATGGCTAGTATTTTCTTTCTATCTCTAATAAGTATCGAACCCTCGGGAATCTGGTAGGTTTTTCCATCAAGAGCCTCAATAGTCTCTACTTTCGTGGCACAATCAATAACGATCTCTCCATCTATCTTGCTCGCATCAAACGCATGCATCGGCTGGCCGAACTCTAGTTGCACGTAGTTTAGTAGATCAACTATCGCGTGCCTCTTGCCAGGCTCCTCGGTGTAAACAGCCACATCATTTCTGAGCGGCATCAGGCTGGGAAGGCTCATCTCAAGAAGCGCATACCGCGAGCACTTCTCTGTAACTCGCCTTACCAGCACCGATGACTTGCGATCACCCAAGCTACCAGCAACCGGCGGTAAACTAATCTGCGTCAACGTGCGCGCGGACAGCTCTCGGGCTACTCCGATGGCATAGAGATGATCGCCCCTGTTAGCCAGAGTCTCGATCGTGAAGACGACCCCCGCATCACTGTTTGCCTCAACACCCTTAACCTCAAGTCCCATATCATCAAGGGTATGTCGTAGCGCTGAAGTGCCTGCCGACTCAATCGGGCATTCGGGCAGCTCAAGTAACTTCTCTATCATGCGAACGTGAAACTTCATACTACCTCCCGGAGCACTCGCAGGTCATTATCGTATACCGCTCGCAAATGCGGCAGATTAAATAGCTGTGCCGCCAGCCGTGACGTTCCGAGACCAAAAGCAAATCCTGACACCTGATTCGGATCGAAACCGAACTCCGCCAGAACGTTACGATGGATCATCCCTGCACCCGCCACGGTAACCCATCCCGCACCTCCGCAGGCTGGACAACCAGATCCCTTACAAATAGCGCAATCAATCCGTGGCCCAATGCTGGGCTCTGTGTAAGGGTAAAACTTCGGCACAAACTGCACCTTTCTACGCTTTCCATAGAGCTCCTTGAGTATGTGCGTAATCAACGCCTGCAAGTTAGAGAGTGTTAGCCCCTGCTCCACCCAGACCAATTCGTACTGATGAAACACCGCTTGATGTGACGCATCTTCATTTTCGTTGCGATAGACCTTACCGAATGAGGCGATCTTAAGAGGCAGCTCTTTTCCCTCGAACAAAGCTCGATTCTGAAGCATGCGCGCCTGCACGGCGGTAGTATGCGTGCGCAGGACATGACCAGTCTCTGTGTAGAACGTATCCTGCATATCGCGCGCTGGGTGGTGTGCCGGAATATTCAAAGCGTCAAAACAGTAGTACTCAGTCTCAATCTCTGGCCCCATCACACTCTCAAAACCAAACGGTCGTAGGATCTCTGTAATACGCTCCTCTACAATCGTTATGGGGTGCACACTGCCAAGACCGCCACCGATATCGGGCAATGAAAAGTCCAGATACTCCGCTTCTAATTGTTGACGCAGAGCATTCTGTTTGAACGATCTCTCCTTGACCTCGATCTCCGTCTCTACCTCATCTTTAAGCTCATTGAGCAACGCTGCCACTAACGGCTTCTGCTCAACCGGAACATCTCGCAGCCCTTTGAATAACTCCTTGACTATCCCCTCTTTGGCCAACCAATCGCGCTTAAGCAGATCGATATCAGAAAGTTGAACCACCTTCTGCAGTTGTTCGTGAAAGGTCGCAGCTAGCTTCTTTATAGTATCTTCGGAAAGTTTAGTGCTCATCAGATCCAGTTCGGAATTAGTAAAATTACAGAGAGATTAGCCATCAGATATCCTAGTCCGTATTTTTCACGAAGCTCGCTACGCTCGGCGTGAAAGATGCTCGGAAAAAGACCATCCATGGCCTTTTTCCTCAGCGCCTACAGTTTGTGTGGGACCCATAGTGCCCACACA
>CAZZLV010000086.1:0-9311 GCA_964655155.1 uncultured Bdellovibrionales bacterium | reverse complement strand
AGTAGTGCGGGGCCAAAAATATGGGTAGCGCTTTACTCACAAGTAGGTGTTCCTTGAGTGCACTTCGTGGCACAATCGCTGCGCTTGCCGTGAAAAATGCTTTTAGCCAGATGCGCCATTTTAAGATCCGCAACTGACGTTTTTAGGATAATATTGACTACTTACCGAGTACTTCCTGCATCTTAGCGCCGATCTCGTGAGGCGAACGAACTATGTGCACACCTGCTGCTGAAAGCGCTTTGAACTTAGCCTCTGCCGTGTCATCGCCACCACTGATAATGGCACCAGCGTGCCCCATACGTCGACCAGCTGGTGCTGTTGCTCCAGCGATAAAAGAGACTACCGGCTTTTTAAGGTTGGCCTTGATCCAGTTTGCTGCCTCTACCTCTGCACTACCACCGATCTCGCCGATCATTACGATCGCATCTGTTTCAGCATCATCCTTGAAAAGCTTTAAGCAATCGATAAAGTTGGTGCCGTTAAGCGGATCGCCTCCGATACCGATACAGGTCGACTGCCCCATGCCGAGACCGGTCAACTGAAACACAGCTTCATAGGTTAAAGTTCCGCTACGAGAAACAACTCCAATGCGTCCAGGTTTGTGGATATGTCCCGGCATAATTCCCAGCTTGGCCTGCCCAGGAGTGATTACACCCGGACAGTTTGGACCAATTAAACGTGTGCGCTTGCCCTCCATAAAGGTGGCTACTTTGAGCATATCTAGGACTGGGATGCCCTCTGTAATGCAGATAACAAGATCGAGGTCAGCATCAACTGCCTCCATAATAGCATCTGCGGCAAACGGCGGTGGAACGTATATAATCGATACGTTTGCACCTGCCTGCCTCTTGGCTTCATGCACTGTGTCATAGAGAGGTATGCCTTCAAAGTCCTGGCCACCTTTGCCCGGAGTTACTCCAGCAACCATCTGCGTGCCGTACTCACGGCACATACGTGTGTGGAACTGGCCAGTCTTGCCGGTTATTCCCTGTGTTACTACTCGTGTGTTTTTATCTACTAAAACGCTCATGCTGTCCCTTCTGTGATTATCGTTTCGAAAGCGCTCGTCCTCGAACCCTACTCTACTTAGCTAATGTAACGATCTTCTTGGCGGCATCATCCATCGTGTCTACGGGTGTAATAGCCAGCCCTGACTCTGCGAGCATCTTGCGACCCAAATCGACGTTGGTCCCTTGTAGCCGCACTACGAGCGGCACCTTAAGACCAACCTCTTTGGCTGCTTCGATAATACCGGTGGCAATAACGTCACACTTCATAATCCCACCGAAGATATTAACCAGAATCCCCTTAACTTTAGGATCAGAGAGCAATATACGAAACGCCTCAGAGACATTCTCCTTTGTAGCTCCACCACCAACATCGAGGAAGTTTGCCGGCTCTCCACCGAAAGCTTTGATGATATCCATCGTCGCCATAGCCAGACCAGCGCCGTTGACCAGACAGCCGATGTTGCCATCGAGCCCTACGTAGCTAAGTCCGTACTTCTGTGCCCGTAGATCGCGTGGATCCTGCTCATCGTAATCCATCATGGCACGGATCTTAGACTGTCTAAACGATGCGTTATCTTCGAGTGAAACCTTAGCATCCAGAACTACAAAGTTGTTATCCTTAGTGAGAACTAGAGGATTAACCTCAAGCATGGCTAAATCACAACCTACAAAAGCCTTGTAGAGCCCAGTAACTACCTGAGAGAAGTGCTTGCGCGCCTCTAGTGGAACACCGAGATCAATGGCGAGCTTGGCGGTCTGGTAGGCCTGCAATCCAACTTTGGGATCAATTAGCACATTTAGGATCTTATCCGGAGTATTGTGCGCGACCTCCTCGATCTCCATGCCACCCTCAGTAGAGGCGATGATAACTACTCCGCGTTTAGCGCGATCTACAAGTAAGCTGAGGTAATATTCCTTGGCGATATTGCAACCGGCCTCAACGTAGACCTTACGCACGAGCTTTCCAGCAGCTCCTGTCTGCGGTGTAACTAGGGTCATACCGAGAATTTTTTCGGCGTGCGCACGAGCATCAGCAGTGCTCTTGGCAACCTTTACTCCGCCAGCCTTACCGCGCCCACCAGCGTGCACCTGCGCCTTTACGACACAGATACCTCCACCAAGCAGGTCTGCCGCCGCCTCTGCCTCACCAGGTGTGTAGCAGATATGACCAGCAAGAACTGGCAATCCGTACTCTCGCAGTATCTGCTTTGCTTGGTATTCGTGAAGATTCATGGTTTCCTTCCGTTGTAGTTACAATTATAAGATAGCCAAAAGTTGTCGTACTCGATCTGCTGACTCGTTTAGAGCCTTACGCTCATCTCCTGTCAACTCAATCTCGACTATCTTCTCAACCCCGTTGCGACCGATAATCACCGGCACCCCGATGTATAGGTCTTTAAGCCCATACTCACCGTTAAGCATCGCTGCTGCCGCGAGTACTCTACGTTGGTCGAATAGATATGCCTCTGCCATCTGAATAGCTGAAGCCGCTGGTGAGTAAAATGCCGAGCCGGTCTTTAGTAATGCAACCACTTCACCGCCTGCTCCACGCACGCGCTTCTCGATCGCATCTAGTCGATCAGCCTTGATCATGTTTCCGACCGGGATACCGTTACAGGTAGTATAAGAACGCACCGGCACCATATCGTCTCCGTGGCCGCCTAAAACAAAGGCCGATACTGACGACACCGAAACATTAAGCTCCTCAGCCAGAAATGCCTGATAACGAGCTGTATCGAGAACACCTGCCATTCCCGCCACACGCTGCGCTGGAAACCCGGTCTCTCTCTGCATCAGGTATACCATGGCATCGAGTGGATTGGTGATAACGATAACAAAAGCTTTTGGAGCATGCTCCTTAATTCCCTTAGCAACATTACGGATGATCTCAGCATTGGTCTTGACTAGATCATCGCGACTCATTCCGGGCTTACGTGGTAACCCCGATGTCACAATACAAACATCCGCACCTGCTATATCGGCGATGTTGTTAGTTCCAGTAACCTTAAAATCCAAACCAAATACGGGGGCTAGATGCGACAGATCAAGCGCCTTTCCCTGAGGCATACCCTCAACTACATCGAATAAGACCACATCGCCTAAATTTCTTTGGCCACATAACATCGCGAGCGTCCCACCGATCTGCCCGGCTCCGATAAGCGCTACTTTCCTTCTCTTAATCTCTGTTACCATCATTATCTCACTCTGATTACTTCAGTAAAATCTCTGGCCTGCTTTACAACTGATTGCCGCGCTGCTACTAGCTTACGGCGCTGCTGCTAAAGGTGAAACTGCGCCAGCCGCCTCTGATTCCTTGCGGCCACTAGTTTGCTCCGAAGCAGCCCGGGCTGCAAGCCCTTCGGCTATACCTAACTGCTGAATAAGTTGATTCATATCCGTTTTTGATAGGTCAATTGCACCTGTCCCTCCCTGATTAACCGCTAAAAACTTGGGATCAGCCGTGGCTAATTGCTTAGCGACCTCAAGCCGCAACATCGCTTTGCCGCCCTTTCCAGAGAGCGCAGCTATCTGCTTGCGCAAGCCTTCAATCTCTGCATTTCCTTCAGCCGCTATCGCCTTGGCTTCGTTAACTTTAGCAGCATAGTAGCTATCACCCTGATAAGTTGACTGCTCCTTATAACCCCTAGACTCGGCTATCCGGGCATTATAGGTACTCTCTGCCTGCGAAAACTCGGTCTTTTTCTTAGCACGTACGGTCTCTATGCGTGTTCGCTCTCCCTCGATATCTTGCTCCTTCTCCTGAATATCTCGCAACCTATCTTGGTAGCTCGTATCTTCACTACCATCTCGTAGCAGACGTACAAAGCGATATTGCTTTAAGTTGATAGCCTCAACATCGATACCCCACGGCGAGAGGGTTTTGCGAGTCGCCGCGAGCGCCTCATCAACAGTATCATTACGCTTTTTATCATCACGGAATTCAGCCGTTCGTAGTCTGTTCATGAACGTGCGGATCTCGGAGCGAACTACTGAAATTACCAATCGACGCACCTCTTCATTGGAGCGAGCAACTTGCTGCACAAGTCGCACCAAGCTCGCTGGCTCAGGGCTGATACGATACCGCACAGTTAGCTTGAGCGCAGCTTCATTACCATCACGAGCCCTAGTGTGCACATCCTCTGCCTGCACTAGCTGCGCGGCTGCTTCACCCATACCACGGCCCCAACTTAAATACTGTGGCGATGTATCAAACCTGTATACCGATTCCCATGGTAGTACCACTAAAGTTTCCAGAGGTGATGCAACACTCGAAGGACCACCTACTCCACCTCCGATAATCGGCGGCAGTCTGCGGAACTTTACACCGTACTCAGTGGCACCCATATGCTGGATGCCGGTATCACACCCGGAGCAAAACAACGCCAATGCGAGAAACACAAACAGGGAACGCAACCCTAAATTACCTACCATTTGAGACCTCCGTGCTATCCATCCTTGCACGCGCATCAGCACCTGCTAGCTTCTTTACCCACTGATCTAGATCGTATGGATCTATGTTGGCAACAATTCCACCCTTGAGTGTCTGGAGCACCTGCGTCAACTGCAGCGCCACATACACATCGCTACCAACCTGTGCCAACACATCAGCGCGCATCTTATCAACAGCAGCCTTAGCTTCTGCAACCAGTAGATTCCCCTCAGCCACCTTTTGACGCCTATAAAGGTCTCCCTCTGAGCGGATTTTTTCAGCTTCACTCACCCCTTGCTTATCAAGATTCTGAATCGCAACATCTCCATCCGCGCTGACTTTGTTTACATCTCGCTGCGCTTCAGCGAAATCTCCTGCAACCTTGTTAAAAGCAGACTCAAGCTCCTGGAGATTCTTTTTAAAGATCGCCTGGTCGATCTCTTCACGATAGGTGTAACGCCTAAGCAAAACACTCTCTACTTTAATACCCAGAGGTCTAAGAGCGCTCTGCAAGGAATCCTCTGCCGCTATTACACGATCTTGTCGCGCTTTAGGATCATAAAAATCAACCGTTGAAAGGGCTCCAAGCGAGCGCTTTAACTCGTTGTCTGCGGCCTGAGCAAGATACTTAGACCACTGCGCCTCGGTAGCACCAACTTTATTAAGCAAGTCAGCTGGCCCGCCGTGTTGAGCACCGCCGTCACTCCCTTCTGCTCCATAAAACCGGTATAGGATCGAGACATCAATATCGACCGTTGTTCCGTCAGTTGTCGGTACATCTAGGGAACCAAAGCTCCCAGGATTGCTCTGCACGTCACGGTCAAAATCGAGTACTCGCACACTTTGCGGCACAGGATAAATCGTTGAGTAACCCGGGATCGTCCAGTGGAAACCGGGAGCTAATGACTTGGAAAGCAAACCCTGCTTCGGTCCGAATGCTATCTTACGCACACCTACCGAACCAACCGGCACAACGCTGCCAAAGAAAAAAGCTAATCCGATCACGACAAGCACTATGATAAGCAGAATAGTGCCCAGTGCGGGCAGGATTGCTCCCCGCTCTGAAACAACTACTGCCTTAACCGCACGTTCCTCATTAGCTCTTCTGCTCAGCATATTTAATTTCTGTCCTCAGAGTTCCTGGTCATACTAATCTTTCACTTGAATACCACACAAACGGCCAAGTGGAAGATTAGTAATAGCCCGCGGAGGCGGGCTAAAAACAATGCAACTACTCACCGGTTTTAACCTAAATTCGGCAGTTAAGGAGAGCAAAAATGGTGCAGGTGGCTAAAAGCACCAAGGATTTTGAACTTTTCTTAAGGCGCAACCCTGGCACCGTCAGGGTGAGCACCGAAAATTCAAAAGACAAAGTGATTTTAGCCAGATGCGCCGTTTTTGGGCCCGCAACTGCCGAATTTAGGATAATCCTAATTTTTCAGTGTCCGACATGCCGGTGAAAAATTAGTAGAATCTATAACTAATCGCAAATGTAAATCCCGTTGCACTTTCTACGACGGCACTATACTCCGTTTCTGAACCCAAGAGCGATAGCCTTTGGCCAAAACAAAGCTCTAGCAGTAGCAGCGGCCAGAATTTAGTATATTGAAGGCCAAATTGATCCGTTATGATGATGCTAAAACGGCAGTTAAAGAGGATGAAAATGGCGCAGGTGCTCAAAAGCACGAAGGATTTTGAACTTTTCTTAAGGCTTGAACCCTGGCACCGTCAGGGTGAGCACCGAAAATGCAAAAGACAAAGTGATTTTGGGCAGATGCGCCATTTTAAGACCCGCAGCTGCCGTTTTTAGGATGATAGAGTTTGGCGGCTCAGTGATCTATAGTTGTGGTGATGTAACTGCTCAGCAAATGCAGCGACAGTGGCATTAGCCCCTAGTCCTAATCTTTCACTTGGATACCCGACAAACGGACAAGTGCAAGATTAGTGGTAGCCCGCAGAGACGGGCTGAAAACAGGAATACTAATTTTTCAGTGTCCGGCATGCCGGTGAAAAATTAGTAAGGGGCAGCTTTTCTGAGCAAAGCACGGTGGAAAAACTTATGGATGCCTCAAAGATAGCCCTCTTCATGCAGCTAGCCGGTCAAACTGTTCATCAGAAGCTTCAGAGTGGCTCACCTGCTGAACGTGCTCTAGGTGCGCAGTTACTACTCTCTGAGGTGCTGGAGTACGTGATTCATGGCCTAGGCGTAGTTCCAGAGTTCTCTGGAACCAAGATTACCTCGCCCGATGCCCTAACCTACCATCCAGAGGAAGACCCAGACCACGAGGAGATGGTCGATGGACTGGCAGATGTTGCTTATACGATGTTTTGGAACGCCTGTGCCTTCGGGGTACCCCTACCTGAGGCCTTCGAACTAGTGTGCGAAAATAATCTGGGGAAGTTCGTGCGGCTCGCTGAATGGACACGCGGCGAGTGCGAGCTTAAAAGCACTGAATGGGGATGTGGGCTCGGTGTGACCTGGCCAGCAGAGGTAGCTAGTGTGTGTGTGCTCAAGATAGGCTCAGAATTCTTTGCTGTAGGCAAGGATGCACGCGGCAAGGTGCGCAAGCCTTCAACTTATAAACCGGTAGATCTAAGAGCACTTGTAGCTAAGTAGTCGTCCTCCAGGTTGCGCGCAACTGCGCTTATCGCGAGTTAAAAATCCCGTCAACTGCTTGAGCAAAAAAAGAGCGTTTACAAATGCCGATAGCCAAGCACATCGTCCTTGTTCACGGCCTGGGCCGCACAAATTTTGATATGGGACTTATGGCCCATAGATTGCAGGTGCGCTTTCCAGCCAGCACTGTCTACAAATTTGGCTACGCAACTCGAAGATTGACCCTGGCTCAAGCCACCGAGCAGCTAGGTGAGTTCGTAAATGCAATCACTATCAGTGAGCCGGTGTCTTTTGTCGGCCATTCCCTAGGCGGAATAGTTGTGCGGTCGCTAGACCTTGCGGCTTTCGCCAAGCCTCCGCTGCACCGCCTGGTTACACTCGGCTCACCCCATAAAGGAGCTACGATCGCGCGAGTCTTGGCAAGGTTCTCTTTACCACGCTTATTCTTCGGGCCGATCTTGACCGAGCTCGGCTCGCTGGCACTAGCGGATACTCCGCAACAGCTTGAGATCGGCTGCGTTATCGGCACCACCGGAACACGGCTAGGTTTTTTCCCGGTCTTTGGCGCTGACAACGATGGTCTCGTACTAGTACGAGAAGCTAGCTTTCCTGGGTGTCGTGAGCGGGTGTCGCTATTTTCATTCCACGGGACGATGCCATTTAGTCAGCGGCTAGCCACCCTGGCGGGTAATTTCCTTGAAACGGGTGCCTTTCATCAATAACTCTACAGTGATTTGCACAAGTCCGTGCAAGTAAACTGGCAAGGCTTTTATCATAAATCTCTATAGGTTGTTCTTTGGATTCGCGTCCGCCAATCCATAGCGTTTTCCAAGAGCCTTTATATCGCTCATGACCTTTGAAAAACGCTATATGTTCTGTATCTCCTAGCTCGACATGAGCTTTTTTGATATTATCCAGAGGTGGCAGTTACGGCAGATGACCAGTTACGGCAGATAATCATGGTGCAGATTGCTAAGAGCCCTAAGTATTTTGTACTTTTCTTAAGGCTTGAACCCTGGCACCGTCAGGGTGAGCACCGAAAATTCAAAAGCCGCGCTGATTTTAGCCAAATTCGCCGTTTTCCCGCCCGCAACTACCGAATTTAGGATTATTAACAACTTCAAAAACTGCAGAGCAATTACAATTCTACTATATGTCCAACGGCCTGGTTGCAATATCCGAATACATCCCTAAACGAGAGGCACTTCTTGTGCGGGTAGATCTATCAGATTATCTGATCGATTATTACTTACATCGTAAGGATTTTGCTCCAGATACCACCTACGAGCACGATTCTAAGTTAAAGGAGTTGATTACCTGCTTTGCGGTGCACCTTTCTGCCCGCACGGCGACAGAAACTCACGCTTGGACGGCCCACATCGCGGCACTCCCCCCTTATTCGCTCTTCGTCACTGGCAACACTGGGATTATGGATGATTCTGGAGTTGCTCACGGCTTTATAGTCGGTCATGTTCTCACTGATAATATTCGTGATGCTAATATCCATTCGCTGCACGCTCAACTGAGCAACAGGGGCAAGACCTTTAATAGCCACGTGTTGTGTGATTCCTCGAATATTGCCCATATGGTGACCCAGTTCTACGCTCAGAGCGAGGGGTATCCGATACGATTACTTTTATCTGAAACAAGTGATACTGCAATCGGTTTGGTAGCCTTACCAGAGTACGATGCTGAGTGGGTTCACTCAGTGGATCTACAAGAGCTAGCAGGGTCAAAAAGTATTGAGAAGAGTCTAATGCGCACCTGCCACTTCGCCTTTTCGTGTGATTGTTCGCCCGCAAAACTGCTGCCGTTCTTCCGCTCCATGAGCGTTGAGGCTCTTGAGGAACTTTACGAGAACGACACTGAGTTGCAGATCACCTGCCCCAGATGTGGCAAGCAGTTTGGAATATCACGCGAAGAGCTTACTACTTAGCAGTGAAAATCAGTGCCAATTAACGCAACTACTCGGCGGTTTTAGAAGCGGTTTTAGGGATGGCTGTAGTCACGAAATTTAACCTAATCCGCTTCCTTGCACTTGCTCGCCCGAATATTCTCATTCATCCTAAATTCGGCAGTTAAGGAGAACGAAAATGGTGCAGGTGGCTAAAAGCACCAAGGATTTTGAACTTTTCGGAGGCTTGAACCCTGGCACCGTCAGGGTGAGCACCGAAAATTCAAAAGACAAAGTGATTTTAGCCAGATGCGCCGTTTTCGGGCCCGCTACTGCCGAATTTAGGTTCATGTTTTCAAA
>CAZZLV010000085.1:0-9330 GCA_964655155.1 uncultured Bdellovibrionales bacterium | reverse complement strand
GCTTTTAGCCACCTGCACCATTTTCGTTCTCCTTAACTGCCGAATTTAGGATTATGGGTCCCACACAAACTGTAGGCGATGAGGAAAAAGGCCATGGATGGCCTTTTTCCGAGCACTTTTTCACGACGAGCGCAGCGAGCTTCGTGAAAAATACGGATTAACGCAACTTTGCCGCTATCGCGGCTGGGGTAAAGCCAAACTTCTCGGCTAAAACCTCTCCCGGTGCTGATGCGCCGTAATGATCGATACCGATAGCGACCACTTCACGATCAAGCAACGAGCTCCAACCAACAGTCGTACCAGCCTCCACCACCGCAGTTTTTACACCCCGTGGCAGCAGCAGATCACGGTATTCTACCGGCTGTGCCCTGAATGCCTCTACACACGGCATCGATATTACTCGGGTTGATATCCCTGAAGATTCCAGTATAGCCGCCGCCTCAATCGTTGTTGCAACCTCAGAGCCAGTGGCAACTACTACAAGCGCTGGCCGATCACACTCCTTGACTACATATCCACCCTTAAGCACATCATCAGGCGCGAAGCTACTTGGACGATTGATCGGCGCCAAGTTCTGCCGACTAAATATAAGCGAGCTCGGGCCGTTATGCCTCTGTAGCGCCGCGTAGTAGCACATAGCAACCTCAACCCCGTCAGCTGGACGATATACGTGCAGGTTAGGAATAACTCTTAAGCTCATTACGTGCTCAATCGGCTCATGAGTTGGCCCATCTTCACCGACCCAGAAGCTATCATGGGTGAAGATATAAATAGATTGCAGATGCGATATCGCTCCTACTCGCATCGCCGGTCGCATGTAATCAGAGAAAACAAGGAAGGTTGCGGTATATGGAATCCATGCCTGCGTATAGGCTAAGCCGTTAGCCATCGAACCCATAGCATGCTCGCGCACACCGAAATGGATATTTCTGCCGGAGTACCCCTCATGCCCTACCCTAGCGCTACCACTAATAGCGGTCTTCGTCGATGGATCAAGATCAGCTGAGCCACCGACAAACCCCGGAATGTGTTTGGCGATAACCTGAATCGCCTTTCCAGAAAGATTCCGAGTTGCATCCTTCTTAGGCTCCTTAAACGCCGCCAGAAGATCATCCCTCAACGCTTGAGGAATCGTGCGGGCTACCTGCGCATCCAATTGCGCTGCTAGGGTTGGCTGTGCCGTGCGCCACGCCGAGTACTTATTTTGCCAACTTGAGTAGTCTTGTTGTTTTCTCTCAAGCTGCTCGGCGATAAATCTCTTGACATCCTCCGGAACGAGAAACTGCGCATCCTCCGGCCACCCGAGATTCTTCTTGGTAGCCTTGACCTCATCTGAACCTAGTGGTGAGCCGTGAGCTTCGTGAGTATTTTTCTTATTCGGACTACCGTAACCAAGCACCGTCTTGCAACAGATCAGACTCGGCTTGCCCTTCTGAGCCTGGGCCTTCTCAAGGCACTCCGCCACCTCATGCATATTGTGGCCATCACAGCTCTGAACGTACCAACCGTATGCTTCGTAGCGTTGTGCAACCGATTCGGTAAAGCAGATCTCCGTCTCGCCAGCGAGCGATATCTTGTTGTCATCGTAGAGGTACACCAGGTTATCGAGCTTCAAATGCCCTGCCAATGATCCAGCCTCTGCTGCGACACCTTCCATCAGATCTCCATCACTCACAAGCGCATACACCTTGTAGTTGAAGAGATCCTCTCCGTAACGAGCTGCAAGCATCTTGCCTGAGAGCGCCAAACCGACACTATTTGCAGCACCTTGTCCCAACGGGCCCGTGGTGCACTCAACTCCTGGTGTTATCCCGTACTCAGGATGTCCCGGAGTGATGCTCTCCCACTGCCTAAACTGCTGAAGTTGACTCATCGGTAGGTCGTACCCGAAGAGATTGAGTAACGAGTAGAGCACCATGCATCCATGCCCTGCCGAGAGAACGAAGCGATCACGATTGATCCATGCCGGATCCTTCGGGTTACATCGGAGATACTGCGCCCACAGAACTGCAGCGAAATCAGCAACTCCAAGCGGCAAGCCAGGATGACCGCTGTTTGCTTTCTGAACTGCATCAATTGAAAGGGTGCGAACCGTTGCTGCTAATCTAGCTAGTTTCTCTGTATCAAGCTTCATCGAATATTCTCCTCATTTCCCCAAGTGAATTCCCTATTTCCACTTAATCGAGCACCCCAGAGGATGCACAAACTGTGGCTCAGGCGTACGTCCCTCAAGCACACTAGTAATCGCATCCGAGAGATAATCCTTGCTAACCTTTGAAGCATCTCGCGGGCTATCATTAATCGTGCCGTGGTACACCAAAACACGGCTACTATCAAACAGATAGAACTCAGGGGTGCACGCCGCATCAAAGATCTTAGCTACACTCTGCGCCTCATCATACAGGTATGGGTACGGCAAGTTAAGCGCGCGGGCTTTCTCCTGCATCTTATCAAAACTATCCTCCGGATACTTAGCCGCGTCGTTGCTACTAATTGTGATGGTCTTAAGCCCCGAACCCTTAAAACGCCTGACTATCTCTATCAGCATCTGCTCACTTCCCTTCACATACGGGCAGTGATTGCAGAGAAATCCCACTAAGTAGGCCTTGGCATCACGCAAGTAATCCGAACCAAGATGCGTCCCATCCACATTAGGGAGATTAAATGAAGGAATCGCGCTTCCCAAATCGAATATTGTACTCTTAGCTGTCCGCTCCATAAGCTACATAAGCTCCTTAGGCTAATTAGTCTGCCATCTGCTCCCCTAGCAACACACCGGCCTACCTGCCGCTTCAAGCAGATAGCTTGTGTCGTGAGTACTTGGCAAGGAATCGCTTAACCTCTTCCGCAAACCAATCCGGATGTTCAATCATCGGCGCGTGACCGCAATTCTTGATCGATACAAGCTGCGAATTCGGAATCAACTTGTGAAACATCTCAGCGACATCCATCGTGGTTACTAGGTCGTCTTCACCCCACAGAAGAAGAGTGGGAACCTTAATCTGTCCAAGAAGATCCTTCAAATTATCTTTTTTGGCGCTACGCGCTGCATGAATCAGATTGAGCACATTTGCCCTGTCTTCCAAAATGGTGACTATCTCACCGATCGCCTGTTCAGTGACAAAATGCTGGTTAAAAAACACCTTTGACATATGTTCTTTAACGAAATCATATCCCGGCCTCACCGGTAACGAATCAACTGAATGCTCATAGAGTCCGCTGGTCGCTGTTAGAATCAAACAGTCCACAAGTTCCGGGGCTGCCAGACACAAACGCAGTGCCACATGACCGCCGAGTGAGTTACCGCAAAGTGCTACTGGGGCGAAGTCACGCGACCTGACAAAGTACTCGGTGTATAACGCCAGGGATTTAACCTTTACCTCAGAGCGATGTCCCGCCAAAAGAGGGAGACTCAAAGCTATCGGTTTTGCATAGTTAGCCATCAGCGGCTGAACCGAATCCCAGTTAGACAAAGCTCCGAATAGACCGTGCAGCAGCACCATTTCGGGCCCACCGGAGCCAAGCTCCACCGTCTTAAACTCGGGCTCGCGCTCCTGCTTGAGCCAGAGCGGATCATCTGAACCGATCTTGGTGAGGGAATTTTTAACGAAAGAAAAAAGCTTTTTAGACATGAAAGCTCGCGCTGTGTAGACCGGATGATGCAAAGCACGCGGGGCTGCGTCCCTACCGCAGATGCGAGTAAAAACAACAACTTATAGTCAGAGAGTAAAACTCCCAGCCATTTTTCTGGCCAGAACTTTAGTTACTCACCATAGACGGCCTAAATCGGGTGACTCCGTAGTTATCTGTGATTAATATCCCATAAGCAGGCGTGGTGTAAATACATAGCAAAAGGCGCCCATAAGGCCGCTAAACATCAACCTCAAGCCGATGCGCGTTCTCTTGAATAAGCCGGTAACGGTCGGAAGAATCCTTTCCGAGCAAGCTCTCAAGCATCGCCTCAACTTCACTAGCCTCGTCGATTGTAACCTGCAAAAGCTTGCGTGCACGGGGATTTAGGGTGGTCTCCCAGAGGGTATCTGGATTCATCTCTCCCAAGCCCTTAAACCGTGTAATGTGAACCTTGGCGCGAGCTCCACGCTCTTTAAGCACCCGCTCCTTTTCCTCATCTGAGTACACCCAGACGATATCCTCCTTTGCGCCACTTCCAAACTTGAGGCGATAGAGCGGCGATATACCGATGTAGAGATTACCCGCTTCAACCAATGGGCGCATAAACTTAAAGAAGAACGCCATCAGCAGCGCCGAGATATGCATTCCATCGGCATCGGCATCAGTCAGGATAATAACCTTAGCGTAGCGTAATTTATCTAAGCGAATATCCTTGCCCATACCGCAACCAAGCGCCGAAACGAGGTCGAGCAGCTCTCTGTTTTCGGTAAGTTTGGCCTGCGTTGTTGCAACTGAATTGAGGATCTTACCACGAAGCGGCAACACTGCTTGAGTGGCCCGGTCACGTCCCTGCTTAGCACTTCCACCTGCAGAGTCGCCCTCAACTATAAATACTTCAGAGTTCTCAGGTTTGGTCGATGAGCAATCTGCCAGTTTGCCTGGAAGATTTAATCTGTGACTCACTCCAACCTTGCGGCTGACACTTTGCGAAGCCGAGCGTGCAGCAGCACGAGCTTTTGCTGCCAGAGTAATTCGCTCTACGAGCGCCTGTGCCACAGAGGGCTTTGAGTTCAGTACGTTCTCAAAGCTCTTTACCAGGGTATCAACCGGAGCCTCAATCTCGGGGTTATTGAGGCGATCCTTGGTCTGGCCCTGAAACTGCAGCTGACTTACAGCACCCGGAACACTGACCGAAAGCACTGCTACCAGACCTTCGCGGATATCATCACCAGTAAGTTTAAGCCCCTTGGGCATTAAATTGTGCACCGCGATGTAGTTGCGAATAGCCTTGCTAAGGCCCGATTTAAAGCCATCCTCGTGCGTACCACCACCGCGAGTATGGATACCGTTTACATACGAGTAGACCTTCTCACTGGTTGACTCAGTCCAACAAAAAGCGACTTCGATCTTGATACCATTAGCTCGATCTAGGTCAAACGATTCCCCTCCAACTGGTGGAGTGTTGGCTATCTCTAACATCGAGGTTAAATACGATTTGATACCCTCTGGGTATATAAAAACCTTCTCTGATTCTTCTCGCTCATTTTTGAATATCAGCTTCAAGCCTTTGTAGAGAAAAGCTTTTTCTTCAATAATCTTTTCAACTCGCTCTGTTGAGAACTCGATTGAGCGAAAGATCTCAGTGTCTGGCTTAAAGAAGATTCGGGTCCCCTTTCTTCGCGTTGCTGGGCCCTTTTTGATCGCTGCATCAGTTTTGCCGCGTGTAAAACTCTGACGCCACTCAAAACCATCACGGTACACCGTAGCTTCAAGCTTCTCTGAAAGCGCATTTACAACTGATGCGCCAACCCCGTGCAAACCACCAGCTGTTACGTAGTTATGATCACTAAACTTACCTCCTGCATGCAGCGTAGTGAGAATAATCTCCAAGGCCGGCTTCTTGAATTTCGGGTGAATATCGACTGGAATACCTCGCCCGTTATCCTCGATCGTCACACTTTCACCATCTTTATGAAGGGTGATCGTAATCGTATCCGCATGCCCGTTCATCGCCTCATCAACAGAGTTGTCGAGGATCTCCTTTACCAGATGGTGCAAACCAGCTGGGCCATCAGTGCCTCCGATGTACATACCAGGCCGTTTACGAACCGGCTCCAGCCCTTCAAGCACCTCAATGTCAACCGCGCTATATGACGCTTCCTTGCCCATCGCTGCCTACTCCCTACTAACCCTCTACAACATTTGCACCCACGACATCCTCGCGTGAGTAGACCTTTGTTCCTTTCAGTGCTCTGTGACCCTTAGTTACCTCTGACAACGGCACATCTTTGATCCTTCCCGACTTAAGAGTCAGGTTGAGCGTGCCCTTCATCTTAGCCGACCTGACTCCACAACATGCAACAAGCTCGTCATCTTCACGCACAGACATAAGAGCAACCCCCACCGCTGCACTATCGCGCACCGGAATCTCCCCTTGGCTAATCGCCAATCCCGAGCCATCTCGTGTGATGAACACCATCATCGCCGCCATCTGCTCTGCTGCTGCCATAAACTCACCCTCACGGAGCTTCATCACACGGCGCCCAATACGTTTAGTTTCCGAGACCTCGGTTAGGGTTAGCGCAAAACCCGTACCCTGTGTGCCAACCAAAACAACTGTGTCACCCTCTGATAGCGTGCGATCACTTCCACCTGTGCTCGGAGCTCCAGCACCAAGTGGTAGCTCAGCCTGCTTTCCTCCCTGTTGCTGCGCCTGCACCGCCGACCCCACTCGAACTCCGTACGAAGAGACGATGCGCTCTCCATCCTTGAACTTCAGGATCTTCTGAATCGGCGTACCATAGCCACTCGAAGCCGGAACATCCGATACTTTGAGCACAAAGAGCGTGCCAAAGCTCGTAAACAGCGCCACTGAATCGAGAGTTGTGAGCGCATGAGCAGATAAGATCGAATCACCCTCGCGCATACGCGTTGATGAGAGATCGTTCGAGCGGCGAATGCGCTTGACCCAGCCATCTGCCGAAACGATAACGTGCACATCCTCCTGCACAACGTATGCAGCCTCGTCAAACTCAACATCAACGTTGTCCTTAATTAGCTTTGAGCGGCGCTTATCGCCAAACTTATCGGAGATCGTCTCTAAGTCTTTTCTGACGATCTCTTGAATCGCCTCCTTGCTCTTTAAGATCCTGTCAATTTCCTTAACTCGCTTCTGCTTGTCGGTTAATTCTGCCCGAATTTCATCTATATTCGTCCGCGAAAGTTGATAAATCCGCATATCAACAACAGCAAACGACTGGATCTCAGAGAGCTTAAAGCGCTCACGTAAGCGCTCTGCCGCATCGCTACGCCCTTCACTCTTGCGAACGATTTTAATCGCCTCATCGAGCGCATCATATATCGTTACCAAGCCTTCCAAGATGTGAATACGCTCGAGGAGCTGCTTGCGTTCAAACACCAACCGCTTCTCAGTAACCTCCTCCCTAAAGCCGAGGAACTGCTGTAGACATCCTTTAAGCGAGAGTAGCTCAGGTCGCGTTGATGGCCCCTCCGCAGTCGGCACTAGCGCCGTTAGGTTCATCGGAAAATTGGACTCCAGCGGGGTATTCTTAAACAGGTAAGCCATCGCCACTTCCGGATCGGCTCCTGAGGCAAGCTCAAGCACTACACGTACCTCATTGGTTGACTCATCACGAACATCAACAAGCTGCGGAACCTTGCGCTCGACTATCAGACCGGCAATTCGCTCAACTAAGGTCGCCTTGTTCACTGCATAGGGGATCGAGGTCACCACTAAAACCTGTTTGCCGCGAGCCTGTTCCTCAACCTCCCACTCACCGCGCATGCGCACCGAGCCACGGCCCGTTTCGTACATCTCCACCAGCTCCTTCTGCGAGTTGAGGATATTGCATCCGGTGGGGAAATCAGGGCCTTTAATAATCGCTGTCAGCTTTGAAGTCGAAAGCTCAGGATCTTTTGAGAGCTCTATCAGAGCTTTGATCGTATCTTTAAGATTATGTGGGGGGATGCTCGTTGCCATACCCACCGCAATACCGGTTGCGCCGTTAACCAGCAGATTCGGCACGCGACTAGGCAAAACCATCGGTTCTACCACGGTTGCATCGAAATTATCGCGGAACGGCACTGTTTCTTGGTCGATCTCGCCGATCACCTCAAGCGCTAGCTCACGCAGCTTAGCTTCTGTGTAACGATACGCTGCGGCGTTATCCCCGTCGAGCGAACCGAAGTTTCCTTGGCCATCAACTAGCGGATACCGCAATGAAAAATCTTGTGCCATGCGCACCATCGCCTCGTAGCAGGCGATATCTCCGTGCGGATGAAACCGAGCCAGCACCTCTCCAACCACAGCGGCTGACTTACGATGCGTTCCGGTAGGCTTTAAGTTTAGGTTCTGCAACATCGCATAGAGGATGCGGCGCTGCACCGGTTTAAGTCCATCACGAACATCGGGTAAAGCGCGCCCTGAAACTACGCTTAGTGCGTAGGTTAGATACCGATCACGAGATTCCTGTTTTAAGCTGGTGGTCTGGGTGGCCATCTGAGATCTTCACTACTCCTAACAAACGCTTTTTTAGCGAATTTTTGCTGTTATTTTACTGTGTACCAAAGTCTGATTGAAACCTAGCTCGTACAGCTCTGATTAACAATACCTTGAAATTTCCATCAGACTTACAAAAGCCTATAATTATAGCAGGTTAGCTATTCAATAAAAAGGCAAATCGGAGCTAGAGCAAAGAGCTTGGTTATTCTCAGCCCCTTTGCCTTTATCAACTACTGACGTACTATCTGCGCCATGCGCGTTAATCAACAGACATTCTCGCTCAACAAAAAGCCGGCGTTTATTGCGTTTGAAGGGATCAACGGCTGTGGCAAGACGACCCTACACCGGTTGGTCTCAGAGCACATGCGCAATCATGGCTTAGCGGTTTCAGACACCCGCGAGCCAGGAGGCACTGAACTGGGCTTAGAGATTCGCAAGCTGCTGCTTGATTGGCGCGGCGAGAAAAAGAGCGCTCTGGCTGAGCTTCTGCTCTTTGCTGCCGACCGCGCTGAACATGTAGATAAGGTCATTACGCCGGCTCTTACAGATGGGCGCCACGTTCTGTGCGACCGCTACATCTATTCGACGATCACTTTTCAGGGGCATGGCCGTGGCATCAACCGCACCTTACTTGACCAGACCAACGAACTGGCCACACGAGGAGTTGTACCCGACCTAGTAATCCTCCTAGATCTCGACCCGGCAGAGGCTCTGAAACGGATAGCTTCGCGCTCCGGTAACGGTAAGGACTCGTTTGAGGATGAGGAACTCGCTTTTCACGCAAGGATTCGCAGCGGCTTTCTTGAATGTGCCGAGACACTCCCGGAACCTTTTCTGGTACTCGATGCTCGGGCTACCCCGCACGAACTATTCACTCAGACATGCTCGGTGCTACAACCACTCTTGGCGGCGAAAGATTAACAACAAGCAACCCCTACTACCTTTCTGACTAGTCCGAATATTGCACTTTCGTGCAACATTCGGGCTAGGGGCTAACGCTACAGTCGAAGCACGTGCTGAGTAGTTACATTGATTCTTTCTTGTCATCCCCTGATTGGGGATACAAATTTTGGCTCTTCGTGGAATCGAGTGGGTAGAATTGGCGTTTCCGGACGTGAAGATGCACGTGCACGTAAACGTGATCGTACCCGAAGAAGTGTGGTCACACGCCCTTA
>CAZZLV010000084.1:0-9466 GCA_964655155.1 uncultured Bdellovibrionales bacterium | reverse complement strand
CTGATGAGTACATACCTCCGCGCAAGGAGCGCAAGGTCTTTATGTACGCATCATCGTTAGCTAAACGAATCGCGCACTTGGAACAGTACGACCAGTTTATCAAGCAGTGTCGAGAGTGTTACGAGTTAATGAAACAGGGCTTTAGCAACATTCCTTGGCCACCTGGGTGCTTTATTCCTCCACTTCCACCGCTTTGCAATGCTCTGTAGTTCTCGCAAACTGCGGGTCTCTCCCTCCGAACATACCGTCGCGCCTTTAGTACTTTATCAAGCCGTTATCAGCCCGTGAGCCTAGCTGTTTTAGCGCAGCTAGCACTTATCTATATTCGCTCTTACACCTTTTCTTAATGAGTCGACTGTCTGCCTGGCCCGCCGGGTGATATGTGTCGGCCACTGTGTAGCCTCAGTCATAGTTGGGGTGGACTAGAGTAGGACGCTTAACTCTTGATCAACATATTGGGGACAGGTTCAGGGGACTAGAGTAGGAGGATTCAGATAAGCCCCGCCCGCGCCATTGAAATCATAAAAACTATTCAACAGGTGACCGTATTTCTGCCTGAATCGAAGAGAACTGTTACAACGATGCTCGCTCTGACGCCCGAACAAAAACAACTCCTAGACCTAAAAACCCGCTTTTGGGTGTCCCAATGACGAACTCAGGAAAACATCATCGCTCGCTACCCCAGTTCAACTACTTACAAAAATGCGTTCAATCTTCTTGGCAATGCGCTTTAAGAGGCGCAGCTCCTTGCAGTATCAGGGGCCTTAGCAGTATCCTTGACAGCATGGCACCAATTATCTTTTCAATGCACAAAGTCAGCCGAGTTCACCCACCAGGCAAACAGGTTCTCAAGGACATCTCTCTGTCGTTCTTTGAGGGCGCAAAGATCGGCGTGGTAGGATTAAACGGATCGGGAAAATCTAGTTTTCTGCGGATCGTAGCCGGACTAGATAAAGAGTATAACGGCGATGTTAACTACCGCCCGAACCTAACGATCGGCTACCTCGAGCAGGAGCCGAAACTAGATCCGACCAAGACTGTTAAAGAGAACGTTATGGAGGGCTGCAAGGAAGCTGCTTCGCTCTTGGCTGAATTTGAGGCGGTAAGCACGAAGCTCGGTGAAGATATTACCCCTGAGGAGATGGAGGCTTTAATCGACAAACAGGCCGCTCTTCAGGATAAGATCGATGCGATCGGAGCGTGGGAGCTAGACCGCACACTAGAGATCGCCATGGATGCGCTGCGGTGTCCACCCGCCGATGCGCCGGTCGAAAGGCTCTCTGGCGGAGAGAAACGCCGCGTTGCTCTATGTAGGCTATTGCTAGAGAAACCTGAGCTCCTACTCCTCGATGAACCAACTAACCACCTAGATGCAGAGTCGGTTGCTTGGCTTGAGCGGCACCTAAGCGAGTATCCCGGTGCTGTAGTGTGCGTAACCCATGATCGTTATTTTCTCGACAACGTCGCTAGGTGGATCCTGGAACTCGACCGTGGCTACGGTGTTCCGTGGGAGGGCAACTACTCAAGCTGGCTAGAGCAGAAAAAGGGACGCCTTGAGCTTGAGGAGAAGTCCGAGTCTAAACGTCAAAAGACCCTCGCCCGTGAGCTTGAATGGATCCAGCAATCTCCCCGAGCTCGCCAAGCTAAGTCTAAGGCACGTATTAAAGCCTACGAAGAGCTTCTCAACATCGAACAGGATAAACAGGTAGAGGAACTTGAGATCTATATTCCCCCTGGGCCACGCCTCGGTGAGGTTGTTATTCAAGCATCCGATGTGGCTAAGAGCTACGGAGAGCGCGTGCTTTTTGAAAATCTAAACTTCAACCTCCCACGCGGAGGAATCGTCGGGGTTATCGGGCCTAATGGTGCGGGCAAAACCACGCTCTTTAAATTGATTACGGGGAAAGAAGCGGCCGATGGCGGTGCATTCAAAGTTGGTGAAACGGTATCACTCTCATACGTCGACCAGAGTCGCGATACGCTGGATGATAAGAAGAGTGTGTACGATGAGATCTCAGGTGGTGATGAGATTATTAAGCTTGGAGCACGAGAGTTTAATGCACGCGCTTACGTAGCGCGGTTTAACTTTGCCGGGCCCGACCAGCAGAAGAAAGTTGGAACGCTATCAGGTGGAGAGCGCAATCGGGTGCATCTAGCAAAGATGCTACGATCAGGGGGAAATGTGATCCTCCTGGATGAGCCAACTAACGATCTCGATGTGAATACACTCCGTGCACTTGAGGAGGCCCTTTTAAGCTTTGCTGGCTGCGCGGTGGTGATCAGCCACGACCGTTGGTTCCTAGATCGTATTGCTACCCACATCCTGGCATTTGAAGGCGATAGCCAGGTGGTTTGGTTTGAGGGCAACTACCAAGACTATGAGGCCGACCGCAAGCGGCGCCTTGGAGCTGATGCCGATACGCCACACCGGATCAAGTATAAAAAGCTAACCCATTAAGGTAGATACAGCTAGCCCAAAGAGCTTAAGTTATAAAACGGCGGTCTTCTTCGATCGGGTTGACACTTGTAATGTAACAGCTACAATCCGCCAGCGTTTTCTTTTAACCTAAATTCGGCAGTTAAGGCCGATGAAAGTTAAGGCGGATGAAAAATGATGCAGGTGCGCAAAAGCACGAAGTTTTTTGAACTTTTCGGAAGCCTAACCCTGGTACCGCCAGGGAAACACCGAAAATTCAAAAGGCAAAGTGATTTTAGGCAGATGCGCCATTTTCAGACCCGCAACGGCCGTTTTTAGGTTTAACCTCTATAGCACTTTGAGATATTATGGACGAAAAACTACTTTTTATACTCACCTGGGCCACTCCGATATTCGGAGTTGTTGCTTTCGCGCTAGCTTACAGCATGTACGCAAAAGTCAAGGCTATGCCAGCGGGTAACGCCCGTATGCAGGAGATCAGTGGCGCCATCCAAGATGGAGCAATCGCGTACCTAAAGCAACAGGCTCAGTATCTGGTTGTTTTTATCGGCTGTGCATTCCTGCTCATCTGGGCATCATTGGGCAGAGAAACTGCTATCGCTTTTACCTTTGGGGCCGCAAGCTCACTGCTCGCCGGCTACCTGGGTATGCGCTCCGCCACGATCTCAAACGTGCGAACAGCTCAGGCAGCTTCAGACAATAACCCAGGGCAGGCTCTTATGGTTGCCTTCCAGGGCGGCGCAGTTATGGGTCTTACGGTTGCGGCTCTAGGCTTGATCGGAGTTGGCGTCCTCTTTCTGATATACGGAACCCCGGCACACCATGAGCCAATTATCGGTTTCGCTATGGGCGCCTCATCGGTAGCCCTCTTCGCTCGCGTTGGTGGCGGTATTTACACCAAGGCTGCTGATGTAGGCTCTGACCTCGTTGGCAAGGTAGAGGCCGGGATTCCGGAAGATGATCCTCGTAATCCAGGCGTTATCGCTGACAACGTCGGTGATAATGTTGGCGATGTAGCTGGCATGGGTGCTGATATCTTCGAGTCGTATGTAACTTGCTTGATCGGCTGTTTGGCACTCGCTGCGACCCTTAATGTCGATTGGATCTCGAAGATCACTAGTTACACACCTGGACAGGGAACGTTTACAGAGGAAGCAGCGCGTATTTGGCTTATGGCTACGCCGCTTATCTTGGGGCTGCTCGGGGCTATAGCTTCGTTTATCTCGATAGCATGGATGTCGTTCCTCAAAGACGGAGATCCGGCGAAAGCGCTCAGAACCACAATCTTGGTTGCATCAGTGTTCTTTGTAATCGGTTGCTTCGGGCTTTTTTCGGTTACACCGCTAAACCTTAACCTCTGGTGGCCAGTGGTTTTCGGTACACTGTGCGGTATCGGAATCGGTCTCACCACCGAGTACTATACCTCATCAAAGCCGGTATATGAGATCGTCTCAGCCTCCAAGACCGGACCAGCTACCTGCGTAATTAGCGGCATCGCCGTTGGATTCCGGAGTGTTGCTCTGCCACTTGGAATCATCGTAGTGGCAGTTTTGGTTTCTAACTACTTCGCCGGGGTGTACGGAGTTGCTCTCGCTGGAGTAGCGATGCTTTCAACAACCGGTATCGTAATGACGATCGACGCTTACGGCCCGATCGCTGATAATGCCGGTGGTATATCTGAGATGGCACATCTCGGAGCTGAAACTCGTGCTATCACCGACAAGCTTGATGCTCTCGGCAACACCACTGCTGCTATCGGCAAGGGCTTTGCGATCGGCTCTGCAGGCCTGACGGCCCTAGCAGTGTTTGGAGCATACACCCAGACGTTTACGGCAAAGAACATCGCTATCGACCTTAGCATCACCAATCCGATGCTTGTTGCTGGCGTGTTCATCGGTGCTATCCTCCCAGGACTAATTGTCTGCTTTACGATGCAATCAGTAGGCAAGGCTGCTTCGCTAATCGTTACCGAGATCCGCAGGCAATTCCGCGAGATCACCGGCCTATTAGAGGGTCGCGAAGGCGTTAAGCCCGATGTCTCTCGTTGCGTTGAGATATCGACTAAGGCTGCGCTCACTGAGATGCGCACTCCGGGGCTGATCGCTATCATAACCCCAGTCCTTGTTGGTCTCTTGATGGGACCTGCTGCACTAGCTGGACTCCTCCTGGGTACAACCGTGGTAGGTGTTGTTCTTGGAATCTTTATGTCCAACACCGGAGGATCATGGGACAATGCCAAGAAGTTTATTGAGCAGGGTCTCGTTGAAGGTGAGAAGAAGGGTTCAAACGCTCATAAGGCGGCGGTTGTTGGAGATACGATCGGTGACCCATTTAAAGACACATCAGGCCCATCACTTAATATTCTTATTAAGCTGGTGTCGATCCTATCGCTGCTTATCGCGCCACTTTTGGCGTAGCTGAAGTTCGATAGGCTCGACAAGGAGCCGCAGGAGCCAGTTGCTATTGTCATTTGCCAAAGGCCATGCCAGTTTTACTGGCATGGCCTTTGGCTTAACATAAAAACGGCAGATGCAACATTTTCGTTCTCCTTAACTGCCGAATTTAGGATTAACTGCAGCGTTGATACTCTCAAGCATCTTCTTAACGATGTGATCGACCACATCCTTAACTGAGATGACACCTATAGGCATGTTATCTTGATCGATAATTGGAATATGTCGAAAACCTCCATTCGACATTAGATTCAGTGCGAATGCGAGCGAAGCTTCTGGGCGCTCACAGATCGGATGCTTAGTCATGTAATCATTGACCGGCGCAGAGAGATCTACTTCCTTTCCCAACACCTTCATTAGGCAATCACGCTCGGTAAAGATTCCGATTATCTTGCCGGAACGATTAACCACCAAAAGACTGCCAATTCGTTTAGCGCGCATCAGCTCAATGCACTCTGAAAGCGCTGTTGAATCAACGACGGTGCTGGGCTCCTTAATGCCGATTGAGGCTATGCTATCGCACAGAATCGTTGGGGATAACAGCTCCACCCCGATGATGCATGCAGTCTGAATGGTATGCATGAGGTCTCTCTTTTCCATAGTTCTTAGCCCCGCTTTATATTTTGAAACTTCTCGATTACCCACTCCGACTGCTGATCAGGACGACGAAAACTAATCGGCCCTCTAATATCTTCCTTAACCTCAAACTTAACACCACCCGAGGTCAAAACTACTCCGGCGTGCACAATACCTGATACACTGACACGTGCATCGCTCTGCACCGGCTTAGACTCGTGCATTTCGCGCTCTTTGTTTCTAAGTAGGTTGAGAGATTGCACGACTGCATCGTATTTCTCGAGCAATCCTGAGAGTTTCAAGCGAAACTCCTTTTTTAGTAGTGGGACACGAGCCCTGTTTTTTAAGTACGGCCCGATATGTAGCTCAAGAGCGGCGATAGCTGCTTCATGTTTCTGAATTGATATCGCTAGAGCGCGATACTCTTTGGTTACCTCAAGCTCATTCCGGAGCTCCACGATAGTAGTAACTCCAGCGTCATTACCGAGAATCTTGGCCTCAATTCCGTGCACAGACCAAACGCTCCCTCCAACGATAACTGCCTTGGGAGCAAGCACTGAAACGCCCGCGCTAAAGGAACAATCGCGGGCTTCGCGCTCAATGCAGATTGTGCCTGCGATGTTAGCTGAAACGCTCTGAGCTATTCCTACCGAATAATCTCCGGCCGCCGTCACCGGAAATGCTCCAGCGCCGACGTGGCAGCCTTTTACTACTATCGATCGCTGGCTGGAGATAATACTCTCGCCGATTACACCCCCTTTGACCTCGATATCTCCGCGGGCTCTGATATGAAAGCCCTTCTGAACGTCACCACCTACCTTTACATTTCCAACAAAATCAATATGACCAAATGACCAATCGAGATTACCAGGCACATTCACGGTGTCGCGGATAGCTACTGCTGCCCCCGCATCGTGAATGTATCCAGCGCTAAGCGCTATCGCTGTAGTGTAGCTGTCATGTGCTGGGTCTACACGTAGCTCAATCGAGCGATCCCAGCGCACAGCAACAGGCTTACCTGGCTTTGATAAGATCTCGTTGCCCTGTGCATCCACCCCCGCCTCTCCACTAACTGGCTTGTAGATCCGTGCGATCTCGGTTCCGACCTCTATATTTTCAAAGAGCCCCAAGGTAAAGAAATCCGAGAATTCACGCTCCTCTGAGAGATGTGCCCCAGGTGTAAATCGCCTCGCTAGCCATACGACCTTTCCATCGCGTCCAACTCCTGCCGGGCGCCCTTGAGCTACTCTACGGCTATCACAGCCCCTGCCTACTCTTAGCTCTTCAACGATATCTTGGACTACATCCCGTTCGACCAGATCTGCGCGACTTACCGAGATGATGGCCGAAATCACCTCATCAAGAGTAACCTCGCTATGGTTTGACCTGGGCTCAACACGAGCGAAGATCTTTTGCTTATCGTCGGAGATCGACAATTCAAGCAACTTAATCGGATCATCTACTCGCTGAATTACGCGCATACCGTAGGGCTACCTCTTTACAAGGTAAGTCGGCTCGCTGTACAGATTTCATAAACCTAAATTCAGCAGTTAAGGTGGATGAAAATAGTGCAGCTGGCTATAGTGATTTGCAAAAGTCCGTGCCAATTTTACTGGTACGGACTTTTCCAAACTATAGTAAATAAAGAGTTTCCGAGCTGCGACCTTGATTCGTCAAACATCGTATTGTAGCTTGGTGGTATGCCTGAGCTTCCAGAAGTCGAATCAACTGTTCGTTACCTCCGCGAAAGGATCATCAACGAGAGGATCGTGCATGCTCAGGTTGATTGGCCACGAACCGTGGCGACCCATTCAGCAGAAGATTTTTCTCTGTGCTTACGCGATGCACTCGTTAGCTCTGTAGTACGACGAGGCAAATTTATTGACATAGTCCTTCAGGGTGAACACAGTCAACACCTGTTCATTCATCTGCGCATGAGTGGCTCACTTGATGTTATCGCCGCAGATAATGAAGTGGCCACTCACGATCGGGTGATTATCTTCTTTAAGAGTGGCAAGAGCCTGCGATTCAACGACACGCGTAAGTTTGGTCGGATGTACCTCTGCGATTCGCCGGAGCGCGTGGTTGGATCTCTTGGTGTTGAACCGCTATCAAGCGCTTTTTCTCCTGAATTACTATACGAGCTAACGAGAGCTAGGAAGACTCGGATCAAGGCTTTTCTTCTTGATCAGCACCTGATCGCTGGACTCGGAAACATCTACGTTGACGAGTCACTCTGGAAATCACAGATCCACCCATGCACGCCAGCCCAATCTCTCCACCCCACTCAGTGCAAACGACTTCATAAAGCGATTATAGCTACTCTTGAGGAGGCGATCGCTCTTGCTGGCACCGACTTCGGTGATGGCGTAGTTGAAGCAGGTATGTATACACCAGTGGTCTACGGTCGTGATGATGAGCCGTGTTCACGGTGTCGGGCAACTATTCGCAAAACGCGCGTTCAACAACGCGGCACTCACTACTGTCCTCGCTGCCAACGGGCTCCAAGAGGGCCCAACACCAGAGAAAAGGCGCGCAAAAAGAACCTATCTGCGCTAGCGCGATAGCCACAGTCTGCGTAGCCTCTATCCCAGCTCAAACCGGAACGAGCCTAATCACGCTCGCAGCAAAAGAGAACGCTGGCCCCACTAAGTATGGCAGTATCTGCAAAGCGATCAGAAATCCAACCAGTGAGGCCATCGGGCTGCGAACCCATTCTAGAAACCTCAGAAATACGTCCTCGGGCAGAAAGAGTCCGAGCACCGCATGACCATCAAGCGGTGGCACTGGCAATAGGTTAAATACACCGAGCAGGATATTAAGCCGCAGCATCACGCTCAGAAAGAATCCTAGCCCCTCAAGCAACCCTCCCTGGAGCGACGTCACGCCCAGGCCACTAATCGGAACAAATATCCCTGCTGCTATCCCAGCGTGCATAAATACTGCGATAATCGCTGCGAGTATAAAGTTACTAACCGGGCCAGCTAAGGCCATCAGAGCAGCTCTGCGTGGGTAACGGATCTGCCAGTACGGGTCAAACGGAGCGCTTCCCCAACCGAACATTGAGTTAGAGGTCAAAAGAGACAAAAGGGGCATAAGAACTAAGCCAAATGGCTCGCGCTTAATGTGCGGAATAGGGTCAAGCGATACCTGGCCCCCGGAGTATGCTGTTAGATCACCACCCCACTTGGCAACCAGCGCGTGAGCAGCTTCGTGAAATACAGTGCTTAAAAGGAAGGCAACGTAAAATATGGGAAGAACGGCTACGGTTTCCTGCGACATGCCCAGTCCTTTTACTCAGTCCACGACCCTCTGAAAGGCACTTTCTACCCTACAGAGATACTATAACTACCTAAAAACAGGCGCTGGCTGCACCGGAACGCTTTTTGCTTCCGAGATCTTTCGTCTTGCATCAATAACCTAAAGTTATCAGCAGCAGAAGTCTGCCCAGCTTTTCTGGCGCGGACTAGCGCAAATCACTATAGGAATTCAAGGTGCTTTTGGATTATGAAAAACACTAAAGACTCATCACAGACCCCGACCCTCAGTGACCTTATCGAGATTATCCGCGATCCGCAACTGCCCACAACGTCTGAATACTCATTTCCAACCGAAGCCGGAGAATCCGATCCGATCTACATGTTAGGGCAACTTGTTGTACAGCTCGAGAGGGTTCTAAACAACGAGCGCAACGATGAATCAGAAAATGAGGAATCAGAAAAGGCGCAGTCATCAATTAAACTCCAACACAACTCTCAGCGCACTCCCTCTGAGATCGAACGCTACATAGAGCTATTTCAAAAACAGAGCGCTGTATTACGCCGGGTGATGTCGAAGCTGCACTAGCGGTGTATTTGGACCCCTCCTGACCCCCTGCAGAAGCTGACTAGTACCCACAAATACCCGAGACCGCATCTGTATCCAGAAATCCGAAAACTTTAAAATAAACAGGCTCTTCGTGGAATCGAGTGGGTAGAATTGGCGTTTCCGGACGTGAACA
>CAZZLV010000083.1:0-9482 GCA_964655155.1 uncultured Bdellovibrionales bacterium | reverse complement strand
TTGGTGCTTTTAGCCACCTGCACCATTTTCGTTCTCCTTAACTGCCGAATTTAGGATAATACTTCGTGCTTTTAGCCCTCTGCACCATTTTTATCAACCTTAGCTGCCGAATTTAGGATTAACTACTCCTGCCCTACGGCCGGGAGCCCATTTTTGCTGCCATAGCTATCGCCAAAACTAACTTTCCATAAGAAAGATGCTCTGAAGCAGCAAAAAAAAGCGCCAAAAGTGAAAAAAGTACGAAATTTCCGGACAAACCTGCCGATAGCTCCTTAGGGGATAGGGCTTGTCATGGTTCAAGGTCAAACTTCATCTAGCGGAGCATACCTTTCTGCTGGCGCCGTTGTAGCACAACGCTACAAGATTATCCGCACTCTAGGTGCAGGGGGCATGGCTTCGGTGTACCTAGCCGAGGATCTGGTGCTTGGCGAGACCACAGTAGCCTTAAAGATACTTAAACAATCAGGGCCTGTCACCGACGCAACCGCTGCGCGCTTCCTGCGCGAGGTGCGGCTAACCCACCGCATCAACCATGAGAATGTAGTCCGCACCTTCGACTTTGGTCAGGACGGGGCGATGCGGTTTTATACGATGGAATACCTAAGCGGCAAAACCCTCTCATCGCTTATGGAGGATGAGGTTCTGCCGATCTCGACGATCCTGCGCATCGCCTTGCAGATCTGCCGCGGTATTGCCGCTATTCACAGTGTTGGAGTGATTCATCGCGATCTTAAACCTGACAACATCATGGTAGTTGATTCGATGCGGGTCAAAATAACCGACTTCGGTGTCGCTCGCGGCGACGTCTCGATGCTCACTGGTGGAGCGGAGCAGATCCTTGGAACGATCGCTTATCTAGCCCCTGAAACTCTTATCGGTGAGAAGGTCTCACCCGCTGTAGATTACTATGCATTCGGGGCTATACTCTACGAACTGCTTACCGGCCACCTGCCGATCGAAGATAATATTCCGGCGCGCCTAATCATGCGCAAAGTGGAGGAGCGGCCCCCCGATCCGCGCACCTATCGCGAGGATATTCCGCCTTGGTTAGCTGACTCAGTTGTCGGTCTGCTGACGCCGAATCCACAACAGCGGATGCAGTCAGTTCGCTCCTTCGTGCAAAATCTAGCCTCGCACGCTCCGACTGATGCTGGCAACGATGTTGTGACGGCAACTGTGGGCGTAAACATCTCAGATCTTCCGACTGCTGTTTTTCATCGAGTTCCCTTCATCGGGGCGCTCTCGTACATGCGAATCCATTCACTATCTCTGCGTGAGTTGGTATCGGTTGCTGTGTTTGCCTGCATTATTGTTGCCGCCTGTCTCTTTGCTCCGGGCAGATTCGCTGATCGCGTCAATCTCGATGGATTATTCATAGCCAGAGGCCCGCGTGCTGCAGCCAACGATGTGGTTGTAGTGGCGATCGATGAGCAGAGCTATCTTAATCTAGACATACCAATGGCAACCGCCTGGCCTCGGAACCTTCATACTAGACTGATTGAGAAACTACTTAGCGCCGGGGCCAAAAGAGTTGTATTTGATATCCTCTTTGTCAATGATTCATCAGACCCAGAGGCTGATGCTGCCTTTGCTGAAGCTCTCGGAAAGATGCCGACTATTCTTGGGGCAAGTGTGGGATTCTCTCAGCAAGCAACCCTTAACGGCTCATTCTTCCTTGAGCAAGTCATTAGGCCAGCGCCGATGTTTGAGGCGCGTGCGGCAGGTCTAGGTCTAGTTGGGCTGCCGCAAGATAGTGGGCGAATATTGCGATTTTTAACCGAGCGATCGGCTATCTTCCCAGAGGGGCGCGCCCTTGCAGAGGTAGCTATTGGAGAGGATGGAACCTTTGCAAAACCTAGCTCGCGGGATCTAATTAACTTTTACGGCCCCGTTCCAACTGTGCCGCGCTTTTCGTACCACGATGTTATAGCTAATGAGCAACGCATCCCACTTGAAGCGTTCAAAGACAAGATCGTCTTTGTAGGTCTAACCCTACAGAGCCGTACTGGCCCATCTCAGCGCGAAGCTTTTACTACACCCTATGATGAGGGGATGTTTGGCACCGAGATTCACGCTACCGCCGCTTCTAACTTGATTCAAAAAGATTGGATCCGGCGACTCTCACAAACACAGGACTCTCTTGTTGTGTTTGCGCTGGCTGCCATAGCAGCCTGTTTGGTTGCAACGATAGGAGGAATTGCTGGCGTACTTATTCCTGGCGTGTTTCTGATAGCCTCAGGTCTCTGCCAACTCTATCTCTTCTCTTTAGGGTTATATATTCCTCTCCTTGCACCGATAGTTTTGGGCCTTATGGCCGGACTAATTGTAAGGCTCTTGATCGCTCCCGCAACCGGCCTTAGCCAGCGTAGGTGGTAGTCGCTTTGTGGCCAGAAACTACTTCTTTTTTGCTTTTGTCTTGTTAGCCTTCTTATTGCGCTTATTAAGGAGCTTTGCGTCACGCGCGTCTCTACGCGCCCAGGTAATCTTAGTTGGTGATGGCATGGTACTACTCTCCTAGCTGTGGGATATCTCTGTATTGCTAAATCTCTAAAGAGATATCTTAAATCTCCCAGGAAGAGCGCGCCTAAATTACTACGCAACCCTCAAGCTTAACAGAATTTTCACTAAGGGTACTAAAACAACGCTATTTAGGTCAACTGTTACGGCAGGCGCGGGCGGCGGCGACTAAGTTATCAACCTAAAAAACAGCTAAGGGGGATTAAACCTAAATTCGGCAGTTAAGGAGAACGAAAATGGTGCAGATGGCTAAAAGCACACAGGATTTTGAACTTTTCGGAGGCGCAACCCTGGCACCGTCAGGGTGAGCACCGAAAATTCAAAAGACAAAGTGATTTTAGCCAGATGCGCCGTTTTCGGACCCGCAACTGCCGAATTTAGGATAATGGGTTATGCCCCATCAGGAGTCATTTGGCACCCACTCGATTCCGCGATGAGCCGTTATTTTTGCTCGGGGCGAGGAGGCAATACCAGGTTGTCTGTTGTTGTTTTTACTCCTTGCCTTAATCTATAAAGCAACTTAGAAGCTTCATTTCTATACCGGTCATCTGCCAGATTATCAGCAGCCACCGTCTCGGCCACTTGTCTGATACGATTCTTTGGGATACTTATTTCTGGACTCTGTATAAGCTCCCTGAATACTTGCCAGCTAGCCGTAGCTCCGTATTCTTCTCTCTCCCTGCTCCAAACTACCAGTTGCCCCAGAATCTCTTGCTGCTCTTTTTTATTTTTACCTATAAACCATCTTACTAGCGCATCCGGAGATTTTGAAAGCTCTGACATCATTGCGCGCATCTCTGTGGATGGAGATGGCAAGGTGTTATCAATCGGAACTGTTCGGCGCAATAGACTAGTGCTTCCTGTTACTAATCTAACCACGCAGCTAGCTCTCCAAATACTTATCCACCATTTACCCTAAATTCGGCAGCTAAGGCGGATTAAAATGGCGCAGATGGCTAAAAGCACAAAGTATTTTGAACTTTTAGGAGGCGCAACCCTGGCACCGTCAGGGTGAGCACCGAAAATTCAAAAGACGCAGTGATTTTAGTCAGGTGCGCTATTTTTGGGCCCGCAACTGCCGAATTTAGGTTTACGGAAAGGTTAACTATCTCTGCTACCTATAGGTTGTTGTGCTGATTCGCATCGGCTAATAAATAGCTTTCTCAAAAGGCAGCTACTTCGCTACAAACTTTTGGTGAACGCTTTGCCTTCCCGCCTGCCTAACAAAACGTCGTTTACACTTACTCCTAGAGAATACCACGGTCGCTTCCTCGTACTCAACTCTGCCTTGGGGTTGGGCAAGTTGGGCTCTGTCCTATTTCTTTTTAGGTTGAATAAACCCTGCGCCTAATCAGGCCCATGCAAATACGCTTATTAAACGTCTAAGTTCCTAATCTTTAACGCATTATCTTCGATGAACTTTCGCCGCGGCTCTACTTCATCGCCCATCAAAACAGTAAATATCTGGTCGGCATCGATAGCATCATCGATCGTAACCTGCAAAAGCGTTCGCGCTGTTGGATCCATCGTTGTCTCCCAGAGCTGCTCAGGGTTCATCTCTCCAAGGCCCTTATAGCGCGAGATCGAGAGTCCTTTACGTCCTCTAGCATCGATCCACTCTGCAACCTGCTCAATCGACTCCATCTTCTCTAGCTCTTTAGAATCACCTGTGGCGGTTATCGTATAAGGCGCTTCGCCGACTAACTTACGGGTATCGGCATAAACGTTTCTAACGGCTGCTATCTTATCTGAGATCCACAGACGTCTTGTTACCATCGTTGTCAAGGTCGCGCCCCTTCTACGAGATGTTACTTTAAGAGCTACCTCACTCTCGTGATCGTCGATAATCTCTATCTTCGGTTCTATCGGGATACGTTTAGCCAGCGCCTGCTGTACGGTCGGAAGAGCCGCTGTTATTACTTCTCTCTTCCAACTCTCTTCGTTAAATGCAATCCCTGACTCAGAGAGCGCCACGATAACTCGCTCATCGATTCGCTCCTGCTGTATCTCTTCTAAAGAAACCTGGATATCACGGACCCGTACGAGCAGATCCTTAATCTGATCTGCTTTTGTAAGCTTGCCCTCCTCGGCCTCTATGCTTACGTTCTCAACTCCGGCACCGATAATAATCTCTGTAAACTCCTTTTCGTTCTTGACGTAGCGCTCCATTCTGCCTTTTTTTAGCTTATACAGCGGCGGCTGAGCGATATACAGGTGTCCACGAGCGATAACGTCGTGCATTTGTCGGTAAAAAAATGTCAGTAGCAAAGTTCTGATGTGACTTCCATCGACATCGGCATCGGTCATAATAACCACCTTGTGGTACCTTAGTTTACCAACATCGAAATCTCCAACGCCGATCCCTGTACCTAGCGCAGTAATCAGAACGCGGATCTCTTCAAAAGATAGCATCTTGTCAAAGCGCGCCTTCTCGACGTTTAAGATCTTTCCTTTAAGCGGCAGGATCGCCTGATTCTTTTTATCGCGCCCCTGTTTTGCAGAGCCACCTGCGGACTCTCCCTCTACTATGAAGATCTCTGCCTCTTCTGGGTTTTCGTTTTGGCAGTCGGCGAGCTTTCCTGGGAGCCCGGTACTATCGAGCGCCCCCTTGCGGCGAACAAGTTCGCGCGCCTTACGTGCCGCTTCGCGTGCTCGAGCGGCTTCAAGTGACTTACTCACTATCGCCTTAGCTATCGTCGGATTCTCCTCAAAAAACCGCGCTAAGTGCTCACCTACCATCTGCTCAACAAAGCCTTTCACCTCAGAGTTACCGAGCTTTGACTTAGTCTGCCCCTCAAATTGTGGCTCTGGGATCTTTACGCTAATTACCGCGACTAACCCTTCGCGAGTATCATCCCCTTGAATACCCTCACTAAACCCTTTAAGCAGATCATTTTTATTAGCATAGTTATTAAGTGTTCGCGTAAGTGCAGCCTTAAATCCGATTAGATGTGTACCACCCTCAGGAGTATTAATATTGTTTGCGTAAGTGTAGATGTTCTCCTGATACTCGGAGTTGTACTGCAACGCTACATCAACGCTAACTCCATCGCGCGCGGCAGATACGTAGATCGGCTCAGGAAAAATCGGTGTTTTGGCTTTGTTTATAAAAGAAACGAAGCTGCGAATTCCACCCTCAAAAAAGAACTCCTGCTCTTTATCGGTACGTTCATCAATCAGGGTAAATCTCAAGCCGGCATTTAAAAACGCTAGCTCACGCACGCGGTGCGCTACGGTATCGTAGGTAAATCCCCTTTGTTCTGTGAAGATTGTATGGTCTGGATAAAACGTAACCTTCGTTCCGCTTCCTTGTGCTTCGCCGATCTCCTTGAGCTCGGCAACTGGATCGCCGCGACGAAACTCCATGCTGTAAAGCTTGCCTCCCTGCTTTACCTCTACCTTAAGCCACTCTGAGAGAGCGTTGACTACTGAAACACCTACTCCGTGGAGACCTCCCGATACCTTGTAGGCCTCCTTTTCGAACTTTCCTCCCGCATGTAGCTTGGTCATAACTACCTGCACCCCACTGACCCCCTCTGTAGGATGGATACTGGTTGGGATACCACGCCCATTATCCTCAACGGATACAGAGCCATTGGTGTGCAGGGTCAGGGATATCTTAGTACAGAAACCGGCCAAGGCCTCATCTACTGAGTTGTCTAGCACCTCCCAGATAAGATGGTGATAGCCTCGATAAAATGTATCTCCGATGTACATCGCTGGGCGCTTGCGCACCGCTTCGAGACCCTCTAGAACCTTGATCTGTCCGGCGTCATAAACTAGGTCAGATGGTTGTGTGGTTGACGCTGTACTCATGTAAAACTCCGTATTACGGATTTGTATCATTACTTTTCACGATGCCTATAGTGATCTGCAAAAGTCCTTGCCAGTAAAACTGGCAAGGCTTTTGCCGTAAATCACTATCGGTTGTTGTTTTGATCCGCATCCGCGAATCGATAGTGTTTTTCAAAAGCCGCTATATCGCTACGGACTTTTGAAAAACGCTTTATCTAGTCCGTATTTTTCACGAAGCTCGCTGTGAAAATGCTCTGTTAAAAATGCTCTATAACTATCCGCAATAGTGTAGGTTAGTTAGACGCTTTTAGCAAAGATTAAAGCCGGTATTTTGTAGTTTATAATATGGCTCCTGCCTGCACCTGAACTATCTGCACTGCTGGTCGTCCTGGCTGTGATAGCTCTGCTGGCGGTGTTGCCGTACCGGTAATAAAAATCTGGCGGTCGTGTTTTGCTAAGGCTTTAAAGAGCTGCTGCGAACGCTCGGGATCTAGCTCCGAATCAACATCATCGAGGGCAACTATTGGTGGTTCGCCTAAGTGCTCCTCTAAAAGCTCAATGACACCTAGTTTAAGCGCTAAAACTATGCTCCTAGTTTGGCCCTGAGAGGCGTAGGCGCGACTATCAATTCCAGCTATAGTGATGGCTATATCGTCGCGTTGTGGGCCCAACACACAGCATCTAAGAGCTAGCTCTCTTGCCGCTACCTTTTCAAACTCTCGCCTCATGGCATCTCTGGAGGAAAGCTCTCTCCCCTGTAGTAGATCGGACTCGAGATTAAGTTGCAGTTCACCATCTGCTTGAGCGAATTCTCGGTGCAAAAGAGAGCTATTTTTTGTTAGTATATTTATAAAGTTAAGTCGTTTATCAACAATTTTTCCACCATATTCCACAAGTAGCTCATTCCAGGCAGCCAGGTCGCGCGCCTCTACTGTTGGTGACTTTAGTAGAGCGGACTTGCTCTCTAGGGCTCTCTGATAAGCCATAAGCTCATGTAGAAAACCTGGTTGGAGGTCTACCATGTGACGGTCTAAAAACTTCCTACGGCCCGCAGGAGAGCCTTTAACAAGGGATAGATCGGCCGGGGAAAAAGCCACCACGATACATGAGCCCATCAGATCAGTTATTGAAGCCAGGGGCTCGCCGTTTTTAAAGGCCGTTCGCTGCCCGTGCTTCTGGCTAAGCGATATGGCGATACCAACCTCTGTTGTTCCGAGCTCTGTTGTTTCTGTCTTTGAAACCACTGTGCCGAACACCGAGGCTTCTCTCTTGCCCCACTGTACTAGCTCACTCTGAGTATTAGTCCGGAATGAACGCGAGCCTGAAAGCAGATAGAGAGCCTCTACCAGGTTTGTTTTGCCATTACCGTTCTGACCTGAGATGTACACCGGGCCGTTGTGAAGCTCTACGGTTTGATCACGCAGGTTTCGGTAGTTGTAGACTTTTATTTTTGATACGTGCAAAGAGTCTCTCGTCGCTTACTGATGGCCTTACTCAAGACGTAGTGGCATAACGATACCGATAGCTGACTCATCCGCTTCTGCATACATCTTTCCTGGCCCCGTTTCTCCGGACAGCTCCATAATAAACGGTTGATTCTCGCCGATAGTTGCTAGTGTATCGATAATGTAGCGAGCGTTAAAACCAACCGATAGATCTCGTCCCTTATACTGAACTTCAAGCTCCTCGAGCGCCTCGCCTACCTCTGGTGAAGAGCTAGAGATACGCACAAGGTTGTTAAAGAAATCAAGCCGCACTCCCTTGTTCTTATCACTAACGACTAGTGACACCCGCTTAAGTGCGTGCGCAAGTTGTGAACTAAGAACCGCCACCTTGACCCCTTCAGCCTTCGGTAATACCTGCTCATAGTTCGGGAAATCACTATCGATAATCTGCACTACCAGCTTCCAAGTTGCGCTCTCTACTACCAGGAAACCATTAATTACATCTACTCCTACCGGGACATCTCCAACTGTTTCTAGCGCTTTGCGCACCTCTGAAAGCCCCTTACGTGGTACTATTACATGATCTACCTCTGATTCATTTCTTTTAGCTCCTTTTGCTACAAGGCTTGTGAACTGAACACCTTCTAGTGGTCTGGTAATCATTGCAAGTCGGTGCCCATCTGTTGCAACCATTCGCAATGCTGTGTTCTTGCCTTCATTTAGTAGCTCCACACACACCCCGTTCATGTTGTAGCGCCCCTCATCAAGCGATACAGCATAGAGAGTCTTATTGATCATATCTACCAGGGTCTGTGACGATATTTTGCATTTAGTTTCAAGGTTAATACTTGTTGGAACCGGATATTCCTGTGCGCTGACCCCCATGATCTTTAGCTTGGAATTTCCTGCTATAACCTCAACTCGGTCTCGCTCTCCTGTCTTGATAGTTATATCTCCTTCTGAGAGCTCCCTGACTAGATCGCCGAACATCTTTGTTGGCACTGTGATCGACCCCTTCCTACTAATCGCCGTTTTGGCCGTCGCCACAGCTGTTACTTCAATATCGCTTGCTGTTATCTTGAGCTTTCCGTCCTCTGCTATAAGCAATAGATTTCCGAGAATCGGCAATGTGGTCTTTTTCTCTGCTATGGCTGATGTGATGTGAAGAAGCCTTGCCAGCTCTGACTTTGGTATTGTTATCTCCATGTGCCCTTTATTTGCTCTCTCTATGTTTTATATTTAAATCCGGTGACTTTATTTTCTGACTGTATTTATTAAATTATAAATAAAGATAGTGAATAGTAATAAGTAAGGCGTTTTTCTGTTGAAAATCAACTTAAAAGTCTGTTTTTTTTAAATAACTATACCCCAATAAGTTGTGAGTATCGTCATGGTAACTTTTTAATTTATTCACACCAGCAGTAATTCCCCACAGATCGCAGCAAAACCCCACAGAGAGATAACACTTTATCAACAGGGTTATTCACAGCAAAGATGCGTGCTATGCTAGCTTAAGCCTCACAAAAACGCCCTTTTAGACGCATAGAAACAGGATAATTACCCGCAAAGCAACAACTTCTCATCAAGTTATCCACATCTACTGTGGATAACTTCCAAGGCTGGGTAGTTATTTATCAAACCTAAAAAACGGCACATGCGGGTTTGGAAATTGACCATCCGATTATAGTGATTTGCAAAAGTCCGTGCCAGTAAAACTGGCAAGGC
>CAZZLV010000082.1:0-9513 GCA_964655155.1 uncultured Bdellovibrionales bacterium | reverse complement strand
TTAGACAACGGAGTTGAGAATGCTTTCCATGCCGATATTGCACAGGAGCTTAATGCGCGGACGCGAATCAAAACAACAACCTATAGTGATTTACGGCAAAAGCCTTGCCAGTTTTAATGGCACGGACTTTTGCAGATCACTATAACTGTGAAAGAGGCCAAATTAGCGCCTCCAGACCAGAGTCATGGTATCAATTACGACTCCGAAAGCACCCGCAACTTCTCCTCTGCCCCTGACAATAAACTCCTTAAATGCTGAACGAGCTGCGTACCGCGCTCGTATGAGCCTATTGCTTGATCTAGCGGCAGGCTGCCAGATTCTACTGCTGTTACTACACCCTCAAGCAAACCAAGCGCCTGCTCAAATGAGAGCTGAGACATATCACCCGGATTCACCTTGCCCTGCATCAGATCTTCTAGTGTTACCGGTGTTGCTGCGCCTAATTCTGCTTTGCCTTTTGCCATACCATCCTCTCCTAATTTGAATTTACTGTGCTACTAATAACTCCATCTGCTACTCGTACATCTAGTTGGTCACCCGGCGCTACCGCTGCAACTGAACGAACATGCTCGCCCCTAGAATACACGATACTGAACCCTCTATTTAAAACTGATTGAGGGCTTACCGATTCCAGTCTAGCCTGAGCTGATTCAAACCTTGCACGCGGCGCATCCATTATGCCTGCTCCTGCTATCTTCAGCCGCTCAGCAAGCGATATCACCGAGCTTTTTTTGGGACGGAGCGTCTCAGAAGAGCTCGATCGCGCTAGTCGTTGCGCTAATATGTCCACGCCGCGTGTGCGCTCTCGAATCTGGCGTTTAAGAGACTCATTCAGACGCGCATCTAGTGTTGCCAGTTTTATCCGCAGCAATTCTAGCACACGGTCAGGCTTTATTCGGCCCAGTGCAGATTCCGCTGCCTTTAGACGCAGCTGTGATTCTGTTGCTAGCGCCATCAAGCGCCCCCGCAACCTTAAAGAAAGTTCATCTACCCGCTGAACACGGGGTTGGAACCAGCGATCAATATCTCTTAGTCTTCTAGCTAGCTCAGCGATGCGCAGCTCTAGATCTTCAACATGTGGTACTACCATCTCTGCAGCAGCTGTTGGAGTTGGTGCGCGCACATCTGCTACGAAATCACACAACGTAATGTCTACCTCGTGACCTACACCTGAGATAACGGGGCGCGAGCATGAAAACACAGCTCTAACTACCTCTTCCTCGTTGAATGCCCAGAGGTCTTCTATCGAGCCACCTCCACGAGCAACTATAACCACATCAACTAATCCTGAACGATCGAGCTTGCGAATCGCCTGCGCTATCTCTGAGGCTGCCCCTTCTCCTTGCACTCGAGTATCCGCTAGGTACACCACCATCGAGGGAAAACGCTCGCGGATCTTGACCATCATGTCGTGAATCACCGCCCCAGTACTTGAAGTCACAATCCCCACCGCCTTCGGAAGGAATGGCAGCTCTCTCTTACGCTCAGGAGCAAATAACCCCTCAGCCTCAAGCCTCTTTTGCAACTCCAAAAACCTTCGACGCAGCTCACCTTCACCATCCTCAAATAGTCGGTGAACAACGACCTGAAACTTTCCAGATTGGGCATAAAGGTTAGGCCTGCCGTGACACCGTACCGTCATACCGATCGTCGGCCTAAACGATAATGTACGGGCCATTCCTGCCCACATTACGCAGGCTATCTGCGCACCCTCATCCTTAATTGAGAAATATACATGGCCACTCTGGGGGACGGTGAGCTGCGATATTTCGCCGCGAAAAAATAGCTGCGGAAAGTGTCGCTCCAGGATATCGTTCACTAGCCGCGCAACCTCCGTGACTGAAAGGTATGCTGGGTCAGTTCGGCTAGCCACCTCGGATGACGCTCGCTCAGATGTAGCTATCTGACCGGACTTATTGAAACCTTTATGAGTAGAGCAACACATAGCTTATGCAGGTTTCAATAATCGTGCGGCGGATGCCGCACAAGACAATAAACAGAGAGCTGCGAAGGTTGCTTTACTTTCGCAGCTCTCTGTAGCTGCCTGTTTCGCAGATAGTGGTGGACGTGATTGGTGACTCACAGCTGAGAGGCTACTACGAAGAGATTGTAAATTGAAGAGTAATAGCGCGCCTCCTAACAGCAGAATCGGCCCATTCTCACGTTTATCGGCGATATGGAGATCTTTATTCCTATCACTGACACTCGATAGCGTTTTTGCAGTGTATTACAATGACGCACTATCTGTTGAACTTGCCCAGATCGCGGCTACTATCGCTGCCATATTTACACTACCCTTTCTAAATCAGGCAGCGATTGCGCGAACCTTGGCAATAGCACGAAGATCGCAAACTAGCTCAGGTCGCCCTAACCGACTAATACAACGCGCTATCATACCTCTCTTAATTGTTCTGATGGTCGTTGCGAAACTCGCCTTTCTGCCAACTCTGAACAGTTTTGTGGCGATCGTGGTGACTATAATTATCCTGCTTTGGATCGCTTCGGGAGTTAAGCAGGTCATACGCGAGAATCGGGAGCGGTCACGCACCCTGGCTCGCTCACCCTGGCTATACATCGTATTGTGGGAACGCCAGATCGTACTACTTTTCCTCCTTCCGATGGTCGCGGCTCGGATGGTTAGCCTACTCGGCGCACTTTCGCTTGGCAACGCAACTTCAAACACCTTTGCCATAGTAGCGCTTGCAACAAGTATTATCCTGCTAGCTGCGCTAAAGCCGGTGCGGCCAGCGTTTATCGGCTGGTGCCCCAACTGTCGCTCGCCGAGCCCAATAGCTTTTGTCGAGTACGGCTCATGTCCCAGCTGCGATGAGCAGCTCGCCAGGAACACATGACCCTAAATTCGGCAGTTGCGGGTCTGAAAATAGCGCATCTGACTAAAATCACTTTGTCTTTTGAATTTTCGGTGCTCACCCTGACGGTGCCAGGGTTCAAGCCTTAAGAAAAGTTCAAAATACTTTGTGCTTTTAGCCATCTGCACCATTTTTACCCGCCTTCACTGCCGAATTTAGGATAACTCTTTCCCCCCCCAAGAAGCCGCAAGCTATCGACCAAACAGTCTGCCCCACAAACCCTTGGAGCTAGCTCCTAAAGACGATTCAGAGGCAACTTCAAAGCTAGCTTCTCCAGCTCGACCAGGAGCTACAAGGTCGGAGTCAAAATCAGCGGCATTTTCATCCACCTCCGACAACACTCCAGCAATTCGTATAGACTGCTGCATGCGATGTAAAAGATCCCCATCCTTGGTAATCAGGGATGCTTCAACAAAATATCCCTGACCTAATGAAACTGCTGACACAAGGTGTTCACACGAAATAGTGTACTGACAGAGACCTGCTACTTGCCGCGTCCATACACCTCTTTGCTGCAGCTGTAGATCCTTAGTTGCAATCACCTGCCTTGCCCCACTTGCGGAGCATAAGGCGAACTGCAACTGCATGCCATCAAGACCGTGTTCCCCTGACTGCGCATTCACCACGACTCGGGAGTTAATTCGCTCCCCTTGAGCATTCGCCACAGCCTCGACATCAACTATCATCGGTGCCGGTGCTCGCACGTACACTACCTGTCCTGCTCCTGCCACGAGTGGCTTAACAAAGAACTCCTTGGTTTCAGAAACTAACACCTCGCCCGCCAATGAAAGGGCAGTCACCCGAGCAAATACTCTATGCTTAGAAACGGCCCTGCCAGCTTCCTTCCCAAATGACCATCCCAAGACCTCTTCACGCCTAAAATTGGCCGCGATCGATTGTTCGGCATGAGCAGAATATGGATCAACACAGACTGCCCTGGTGACCGGTCTAAAACTCATTCCCAAAGCATCCGAATAAGCTTGTAATAGCACATGGCCATCCTCACGCTCGAGAGCGATTTCAACACGGTATGGTGAAAATAGCTCCCCTACTCGGCCTGCTGCAAGGTTTGCTAACTGCTGCGCGTGGTTGCGAGGCGCAAACCTAGCCTGTACTCGAATACAGTCATCGCTACCACTCTGCCAGTTAGGTTCGATTTCAAGTGATTCGAGCTCTATTTGCAACTCTCCCATAGCGCGCTGAGACGCAGCGGTTCTACGTTCAACCGACACCGCTCCTTGTGCCACTACGCTCTGGCGTTCTCTATCAGGCACATAAACCGAAACACGGCTCATATCACCACACAAAACCCTGTCATCTGCCGAAACAACGACAAGTTCACAAGTAATATCATGTACTCCAGGGGTCAGCAGAAGGAACTCTACTGGTATATCGATGCACAAACCTTGATATAGAGCCCACGCTCCCCGTGGGTGTAGCACTCGTCGATAGCGATAAGAAGAGACTGATTCAACAGCAACATTGAGCTCCGTTGCAACAAACGGCATTCCGAGCGACGAAAGCTCTACTATTGAGCCCTGGGCATTAATAAACCTGCACTCAAGCATCACGCTCTCTCCAGCGTGCATGAAGAGAGATAGATCAAATGCCACGGAGATAGCATTTCGCTCCCATCCTGCTATAACTTTGTAGCCTGATGATACGGTTAACTCTGAGAGCTTGTCCCCAGATACCACATCGTGCGGCCACATACCCAGAGAGTGCGGCGCTGGCACAGCCGAAAGTCCCAACTGACGCGGAGGAACACAGATATTCTCAGCTCTCGACATACTCAAAACCTGCTGACCTTCGCTGTCAATGACGGTGGCAACGATTTCCACCTCTGAGCGCCCTGCTGGCAGCTTGAGAGCTGCATACGGAACAAAAGCACGAACCTCATCTATCACGAGTCGTTGCGAGTTGGGGCGTATCGGCACCAGAGAGCAAAAGATTCCCTCCTCAGGCAGCAACTCTACTGGCCCATCTCCCCCTGGGTCTGTCCAGCTTGCCCACTCAGAGCGAGCGACGACTGGCTCGTCGTTACTGATAAGAGATACTCGCAACCAAAGCGCCTCTCCGTCCCTACCTAGAAGCCTCAAACCACAGGTCAAAAGACAGCCCTTGACCCCGAACACCTGGTGGTCATGCATAACATCGAGGCCGAAAATAAGGTCATGGGCATCGCTTGAAGTGGTACATTCTCTCTCCAGCATAGAATAATGGTCGTTGCTCTCTAGCTGTAGAGCGTACAAACTCATTTTACGCCGCACATACCACTTTAACAGCATCACAAGTTCATCGAGCTCTCGAGCGATATCGTATGCAAGCCCCCGCGATGCTGGCCGCTCCGCACCATCTCCGGCAACCTCGCGATCTTGAGCGTCTCGCAAAACCAGCGCCTTATGAGCCCGGCGTGCTAGGCCCGTGACGATGCCAACCTCTACCGAGCCGGCGAATAGAGAGCTCAACAACTGCGGAACTGGGGCTTCCAAATTGAATACGCCCGTTTCCCGATAGGCCAATTGGCGAATCGCCTCTACCACGAGCTCAGCCACTTTAGCCTGAGCTCGAGATGAGCCACGATGTTTCTGACTTCTGTACTTAGCACAGCGGCGAATCTGCTCTTCCAGGGGCGCTACAAACGATTGCAGATCACGGGAACTCTCACTCAGGTAGCGCTTAACGTCCAGCCGCGGCTGCAGCATCCGTTCACTGACTGCTGGCACTCGATTGGCCCTCCTGTGATCGATGTTTGTGCGATCAACCTTTACAAGGTTATCCTTACCAGGATCGTTACTAACACCGCCCTCTTTGGCACCACCGTCATTGGCACCATCACCCCTACTACCACTATCTACGACGCCGTGTGAACCGATCACGCTTCTACTCCCAGACCTGGGTACCATGGCTCCGTTTGAGGCATACTCTCATCTCTTTCAAATCTCTTTCAAATCTCTTTCAAATTCTAGCCCTTATTTTTCACGAAGCTCGCTGCGCTCGCCTTGAAAAATGCTCGGAAAAAGGCCATCCATGGCCTCTTTCTTCATCGCCTACAGTATGAGTGAGGCCCATTGTGCCCACACAAACTGTAGGCTCTAAATTCCCCCGCTGCGCTTCGGAATTTGCAAGTGCTTCATTGCACTTGCTCCCCCGAATCTTGCACTTTCGTGCAATATTCGGGCTAGAGCATCAATTTCTAAAACATCCTGATATCCGCCGGTGTTGTTTACCTCGATTCACCCAAACCTTTCAACCCATACAAAAGATATTTCCTCGGTATTTATGATTAAAACCGTCTTACCAGGGGCAAATCTGGGCTCGGTGTCACAATTTGGCAAATTTTCCTATCTTGGACTATACTCGCTTCAAAGTTGCATCTTGTGGAGCACCATGCTCGATAAGGATAAAGCGACTTTTTACTAGCGAGAGATTTTCAAAGGTATCCGATGGCCACTGACGTTAAAATGCCCCAACTAAGCGACACTATGAGTTCTGGTAAGATTCTTACCTGGAAACTCAACGAGGGAGATGCAGTCAAGCGTGGCGACATACTGGCTGAAGTTGAAACCGATAAGGCCAATCTTGAGATTGAGTCGTTTTTCAATGGAGTCCTGCTAAAGGTGATGATCCCGGCAGGATCAGTAGCTAAAGTTGGCGAGGTAATCGCGGTAATCGGTCAAGCTGGCGAGTCGGTAGGAGCGGCGGCACCAACATTAGCTCCCTCTCCAAGCGTACCAACGGCTACGCAACCAGTAGCTGCTGCGCCGTCTGGCGCTCCGAGCCCAGCCGCACTAGCTCCACTGACCGTTGTCAGCTCACAAGAGCGAGTAAAGGCTAGCCCGTTGGCCAAAAAAGTCGCTGAGAGCCTCCAGGTCAATCTATCAAGCGTGCGAGGCTCAGGACCAAACGGCCGGATCATCAGACGCGATGTTGAAGCTGCTGCCGGAACCTCTCCTGGAACGTGCCCAGCACCAGTCATAAGTCACTCAGCGACAGCCTCTGTTCCTATTCAGTCTGCGGATACCAGCACTATCACAACTTCGGCAGGAACTTTTACACCTCTATCCAAGATGCGTGAAACAATCGCTCGTAGAATGCAGGAGAGTGTCAATACCTCGCCTCATTTCTACGTGACCAATACAATTAACATGGGAGAGGCGCTGCGCCTGCGCGAGATCCTCAAAGAGCGCCCCGATTACAAGGGTATCTCGGTAAATCACCTAGTTATAAAGGCGGCGTCCTACGGCCTATCCAAAGAGCCGCGCGTAAATGCTGCAATGCGTGATGGACAGCTATATCAGCCTGCTTCAATTAACATCGGAGTCATTACAGCGATTGCAGAAGGGCTGATAATCCCAGTCTTGAAGGATGTCGACCAGATCTCACTCAAAGATGTTGTTTTTGAAGCTCGCGCTGCGATAGAACGTGCGAGGGCCGGGCGCCCCAGCTCGAGCGACCTATCCGGTGGTACGTTTAGCATATCAAACATGGGTATGTTTGACGTTGAGAATTTTACCGCCATTATCAATCCTGGTCAGGGTGGTATCTTAGCGGTTAGCGCCATTAAAGAGGAACCGGTAGTTTATCGTGGGCAGATTGTTGTAGGATCGACGATGAAGGTGACGGTTTCTGTCGACCATCGCATCATAGACGGCGTAATGGCGAGCACATTCCTGAAGCACTTTAAGGAAGCACTTGAACTTCCAGCTCTTCTCATGGCGTAGAACGGGTTAGGGCAATTTAAAAGGAGCCCCTGTATGGCAGTCGAGGTACCACGCAACGCAACGACAATCGTGAAACCACCCTGGCTTAAGGTAAAAGCGCCTGGATCCCCTGAATATCTGGAGACCAAGAAGATAGTGAAAGACCTCAAGCTCCACACCGTGTGCGAGGAGGCTATGTGCCCAAACATCGGTGAGTGCTGGTCGCACCACACCGCAACATTCATGATTATGGGTGAGCTATGCACACGTCGCTGTCATTTCTGTTCGGTAAAAAAGGGAACGAGTGAAACCCTGGTAGCCCTCGATCCGTTAGAGCCGGAGCGTGTAGGGATAGCAGTAAAGGAGCTCGGGCTACGCCACGCGGTTGTCACATCTGTTGACCGAGATGATGTAGCAGACAATGGCGCGGGTCATTTTTGTCAGACAGTTAAAGCAATTCGAAATCATGCTCCGCAATGCAAGGTTGAGCTGTTAATACCTGACCTCAAAGGCTCTCGTGTAGATCTGGAGACGATCCTAAGTGCGAAGGTGGACGTATTGAATCACAACATCGAGACCGTTCCACGGCTCTATAAGAAGGTTCGACCTGGTGCCGGATACGTGCGCTCCCTAGCAATCCATCGTTGGGCCAAAGAGATTGATCCAAAGGTAGTTACTAAATCCGGAATCATGGTTGGGCTCGGCGAGACCAAGGATGAGGTGCTGCGAGTTATGGATGATATGCGCGATGCAGGGATCGAAGTTATGACGGTCGGACAATATCTTCGGCCCTCAGAGAATCAGCTTCCAGTGCGTGCATTTATAACCCCTGAAGAGTTCCAGGAGTACGAATTAGAAGGACGCAAGCGTGGCTTTAAGTTCGTAGAGTCAGGGCCCTTCGTTCGCAGCTCCTACCACGCCTGGAAGCACACAGCAGATGTCCCCAAACGAGTTGACTGACAGATCCAGCACAGCTAGCCAAGATTCCTCTGCGCTTTACCTGATTCCAAGTCTGCTGGCAGAAACGCCCCCAGGTTACTCGCTACCGAAGGCGATATTCGATCTGGTAGAGGGGCTCAGGTATTTTGCTGTCGAAGAGGAAAAATCGGCGCGTTCGTTTATAAAGACCATCTGTCCACAGTTACAAATCCGAGATCTATCAATTAGGCGTATCTCCGAGCATCCGTCTGCTGCGGATGTGGCGGAGCTTATGTCCCCACTCCTTCAAGGACACAGTATCGGTATTATTTCAGAGGCTGGTTGCCCAGGGATCGCCGATCCCGGAGCGCACCTCGTCGCCTACGCACACGCCCACAACATTCGAGTCGTGCCTATGGTAGGCCCGTGCTCTATGGTACTCGCCTTGATGGCTTCCGGCCTGAATGGACAAGCTTGGCGATTTGTGGGGTATCTTCCAGTCGATACAGCTCAACGCACAGCACAACTCAAGCTTCTTGAGAAACGTACCCATAAAACTGGAGAAACTCAGATCTTTATGGAGACTCCATACCGCAACGACAAGCTGGTTCAAGATCTTCTGGAACACTACGCGCCTAACACGCGGCTATGTATCGCACAGGGGCTTACTGGCGCCGCTGAATTTATTAAGACCCAGACGATTAGTAGCTGGCGCCGCGACAGGCCTAAGCTTGAGAAAATCCCGTGCTTATTTCTGATTGGCGCACCAGTTTAGCGCCAGTTAAAGAGGATGAAAATGAAGCCTGTGCTCAAAAGCATCAAGTATTTTGAACTTTTCGGATGGTTGATCCCTGGCGCCTTCAGGGTGAGCGTTCGACTGAGCTCACGCCGAAGTCACCGAAAATTCAAAAGCCGCAGTGATTTTAGTCAGATGCGCCATTTTCGGGCCCGCAACTGCCGAATTTAGGATTATCCTAAATTCGGCAGTTAAGGAGGATGAAAATGGTGCAGATGGCTAAAAG
>CAZZLV010000081.1:0-9693 GCA_964655155.1 uncultured Bdellovibrionales bacterium | reverse complement strand
CGTGCTTTTAGCCATCTGCACCATTTTCATACTCCTTAACTGCCGAATTTAGGTTGAACTTTTCTTAAGGCTTGAACCCTGGCACCGTCAAGGTGAGCGTTCGACTGAGCTCAGGCCGAAGTCACCGCAATTTAAAAAGACCAAGTGATTTTGGGCAGATGCGCCATTTTCAGACCCGCTACCGCCGTTATCAGGATTACCCCTTGCGATTTCTAGTATTTTTGCATATCGTATCTTCATAGCGTAAGGGCCAATGTCCTGTACATCTACCTGCTAAACACAAGTTATTATAAAGATATTATTGTAAACATACTTTTTGGGCGAAACTTTCTGATATGGCTATAAAAAGAAAACCTTTAGAGACATCGAGCTTTCAAACTAACACTCTGGCTCCTGTGCAACGGCAAACACTTGAATTTCTCCGTAATTTTTTGGCTGACAAAGGCTATGCACCATCGCTCAAGGATATCGCCGATTTTATAGGGGTTAAGAGCCCGTCTACGGCCCACTTTCACCTTGAGCGTCTTGAGAACAAGGGGTTTATTCGACGCGGTGACGACGGAATGCTAGAGATTCTCGATCGAGCTACACCTGAATTGGGCCCTACTGCCGTGCCTTTGGTAGGTGTCATAGCTGCTGGCCGCCCGATCGAAGCGATCGAACAGTCCACTACAATTGAAATTCCACCAACAATGATAGATGGTCGCGGCGAAGTCTACTGTCTGGAGGTCAGCGGAAACTCGATGATTGATGAACATATCTGCGATAGGGACATAGTAGTTATAAAAAAACAGGATAGCGCTGAGGATGGACAGATAGTTGTGGCGCTTTTAGAGGATGGCAACGCAACTTTAAAAAGATATCGCCGATTAAAGAATGGTCAGGTTATGCTCATTCCAGCTAACCCTACTATGCAGCCCATCACTGTGGATCGGGTGTCCATTCAGGGACGGCTAATCGGAGTGATACGGGAGCTTCACTAAAACCAGTATTTAAAAAACCAAAAGGGAGATAAAAAATGGAACTATACCAAAAGAACGATAATGGAGATGAGAACTCTGGCGAAAAAGGCAAGGCGCTTTCAAGTGCGATAACTCAGCTAGAGAAAAAGTACGGCAAAGGCGCTATCATGAGTCTAGGTACCTCTGTCTCTGACCGGGTTGAGGCTTTCTCATCAGGTAGTCTGTCGCTAGACATTGCGCTAGGAATCGGTGGTTTTCCAAAAGGTCGAATCTGTGAGATCTATGGCCCTGAGTCATCTGGAAAGACAACGCTTGCCCTCAGCGCTACGGCTGAAGTTCAACGCGCTGGCGGAACGGTAGTGTATATCGATGCAGAGCATGCACTTGATGTAAACTACGCAAAGCGACTCGGCGTGGATACTTCAAAACTTCTCGTCAGTCAGCCAGATTGCGGCGAGCAAGCCCTAGAAATTTGTGAGGCTTTAGTATCGTCTAACTCTGTTGACCTCGTTGTCATTGATTCCGTTGCAGCGCTCGTACCGCGAGCTGAGATCGACGGAGAGATGGAGGATCAACAGCCGGGATTGCAGGCTCGCCTGATGAGCAAAGCCCTGCGCAAACTTACTGCTATTACAGCCAAGTCGAATACAACGATTATTTTTATCAATCAGATCCGCATGAAGATCGGGGTTATGTTTGGCAGTCCAGAGACAACTACTGGTGGCAATGCGCTCAAGTTTTACGCCTCTGTGCGTCTCGATGTGCGTCGAATAGGATCGATCAAGGATCAGAACGACGTAACTGGCAACCGTGTTAGGGTCAAAGTAGTAAAGAACAAAGTTGCTGCACCATTCCGCGAGGCTGAGTTCGATATCATCTTCAACGAGGGAGTTAGTCTTAACGGTGAGATTGTGGATCTCGGCGCAGATAAAGGTATCATCGATAAGGCTGGTGCGTGGTTTAGCTTTAGGGGTGAGCGGATGGGCCAGGGGCGTGAGGGAGCAAAGCAATTCCTACGCGACAATCCTGAGATTGCTGCTCAGATACGCTCTCTGGTGATGGATTCCTACGTAGTCGGCAATACCGATCTCGCGATGGATGCAAATCCCTCGGAGGATGACCTGATGGATGATGCGATTCCTTCAGAGAAGCCATCAAAAGGCCGGCGCAAGGCAGCTGTAAACGAGTAGCAATCTCTTGTAATCAACTTTGAGACCCCAGCGAAGCTGCGAGTTAGCGTTGTTTCGCTGGGGCCACCTAGCGCATACTTCGTGCTTTTGGGCATCTACGCTGTTTTGATCCTAATTAACTACCGTTTTTAGGTTAAATTCCTAATCGGGAGGCAAATCTTCTCCCTTATACTCGTGGAGCTTGTTTCTTAAGGTTCGGATACTGATACCTAACAATCTCGCTGCCTCTGTGCGGTTGTTGCCAGTCGACTTCAGAGTTTCGAAAATCAGCGCCTTCTCCATCTCCTGAACTGTCATACCAGGGCGAATACCTAGTGAGGCTGGAGCGGTGGAGCTCTGTGCGCTCGACTCTTTCTCGATACTCGCCTCGAGTTTGGAGACTGCTGGAAGGTTGTCTCGTAAAGCGTCTATCTGTGCTTGAGGATTCATCGAGAGCAGGAAGTCTCTCTGACACGGGGTCTGGCCTTGCGAGAGTATTGCCGCCCTCTGTACAGCATTTTGCAGCTCTCTAATATTTCCAGGCCATGGGTGACTCATTAATGACTGCAAGACCTCAGTTGGCAATATTGGGGCCTTTTCACCGAGATACTGGCGCATGAAGTGTTCGGTCAGCAGCTTAATATCATCCCTCCGCTCTCGAAGCGGTGGTAGAGTCACAGGTATAACATTTAGTCGATAGTACAGATCTGCCCTAAATTTTCCCTCTCTGACCGTTTCTTCAAGGTTACGATTGGTTGTTGCAAGCACCCGAACATCGATCTGCACCGGGTCTTTGCCGCCGACCCTGTCAACTTCCCGTTCCTGCAAAACACGTAGGAGCTTAGCCTGCAGCGCTAGATCCATCTCGGAAACCTCATCAAGCAGTATAGTGCCTCCGTGTGCCAGCTCGAACTTACCTATTTTGCGATTCTGAGCCCCTGTAAATGCCCCCTTTTCGTGTCCGAAAAGCTCGCTTTCAAGCAGGCTCTCAGGAAGAGCCGCGCAGTTTACTGCAACAAATGGTTGCTGCCCGCGATGACTTGATGCATGAATAAACCGCGCGATAAGCTCCTTACCAGTTCCCGACTCGCCCTGAATCAAGACAGTTGCCTCACTACGCGCAACAGCTTCGGCAACCTCTAGCACGCGGATCATCAGCGGATCATTGGTGATTATTGGACGGCCACCCTTCTGTTTCTGGGATCGCTGGCGAGCACCGCTCATTTCTGGTAGCAGCACTCGCTCAACTATTCGCTCCAAATCTTGGGCCGAAAATGGCTTAGTTATAAAGTCGGCTGCGCCTAACTGCATCGCTTCTACGGCTTGGTTTATAGTACCGTAGGCAGTGATCATGACCAACGGAACCTCAAGCCCGCGCCTTTGCAGCGTGGTCATAAGCTCGATGCCAGACATCTGTGGCATCTGCTGATCGGTAATTATAAGATCAAAGGAATCGTGCTCGAGCTGCTCTATCGCTGCCAGCCCATTTGACACAATTATGAGCTGGTAGCTCTCACGAGCAAGGCAAGCCTTAATCGCTTGCTGCATATGGGGATCATCATCGACCACCAATATCTTAGCGCGCATGCTTTTCTGTGCTTCAGTGGGTTGTTCAGTAAGCATAGTCCTATTCCCTCTCTAGACCTTCCGCTCCACAGCGCGGCAAAGATATAGTAAACTCTGCAGATGGCCGGTTTCTCACTGTTACCGATCCTCCATGTCCCTCTACAATCCGCCGCACAATAGACAGACCAAGCCCAGTGCCCTCCCGCCTTCCGGAGGTAAAGGGCTCGAACAAGCGCCCCATGATCTGCTCAGGAATACCTGGGCCGTCATCACCTATCGATATCATTATTCCATCGATCCCATCCCGAGCTGTAACCGTTATGGTTCCAGCGAATGACACCGCCTGCAACGCATTAAGGATGATGTTGTAGATGGATTGTCGGACTCCCTGCTCGTCAGCGAGAATAAATGGATTGCCAGATAGCTGCACATCAAACTGAGATTGTGGACTGTACAGGCTGGCAAAATGCTGCTGCAGCTCCTGAATTATCGAATGCACGTTCACTGGACTCGTACGCAGCGTTTTGCTCTGAGCGAAGTGAAGAACATTAGACACCACACCGTCAAGGCTCTTAATACTCCTGTCAATCTGATCTATCAGCTCTATCGACTCTGGACGGCTCCGGAGATCTCTTCTCAACATCGATACAAATAGCGCGATCGCACCAAGTGGATTGCGGATCTCATGCGCCAATCCTGCCGCAGTTTCCCCAAGCATCGCTAATCGCTCTGAACGTTTAACTTCCTCATTCTTCTGGCGCAGCTGCTCCTTCAACTGATCAATCTCGGCTAGCAGTTCGCGATGATGACCCTCTAGTTTCTCTGTGCTGTCGTTAAATCGCTCTATCACATCGAGTAGACCTACTACTGTTGCCTGAGCTGCCTGTTGTTCATCGCCATTTTCTAACATATGTTATTCCTTTAGTGTCTTTTCTCCGCGGCTGTTCCACTCTGCCTGCTCTAACGATGCCTGCATGACAATTAACCACGCATCCGACGGCGGAAGCCTTTTCTGCGCTTGCTCAAATACTTTTCGAGCTCTTGGCAAATCCCCACTTTGCAGTGCCAAATTGAGCTGGCCATAGTCAACCCAGCTATCAACAAAAGCATCACTGTAATCAGCCCTGCCCTTTTCGAACCAAAATCGCGCGCGATCGTTTTGGCCCGTCTGCATTGAAATACTTGCTAGAAGTCTAACAGCTTCCGGCGCCGAGTGATGGTCGGTGGGAATTCCCTTTAATGTCCGCTCAGCATCGCTGAGCTTACCCAATTTTAACTGCGCCGCTCCTAGACTCATCGCCACATCCGGTCGATCGACAGCTGTCACCTCAGCTAACGCGCGCCATAACTTCTCCTCTGCTGTGCTATACTGCTGTGCTCTGAGTAGGCTCTGTCCCCACAGTAATAATCCTCGACCTCTAAGCGCAGCTTTCTCCGGTAAGTAGCTCACGGCCTTTTCAGCGAATAGCGCAGCCTCTTGGTAACGCTCCTCTTGATACTCAATTATTCCTCGCGATAATGTTAAACGCGTACGCTCGTCAACATCGAGCTCTTCACCTCGTAGCACTAAATCAAATAGATCGGCCGCCTTTCGCGCCAATCCCAATGCCCATGCGCTCTTAGCTGCCGAAACATGCGTATCTTTCTCCAGCCGCCGATCAGGGAGCCTTTCGTATATCTCAAACGCTCTGAAGTAATCTCCTTCAGCGGTTAAACGCTGCACATCAACCGGATGTTCTGCATGTGCAGACAGTGGCCAGCTATGTGCCAGATATACGAGTGTTAATATCACCAAAAGCGCTCGCTTTTTCATACTATCAGGCCTTATCTGCCCTCGAACGAAGAGTCTTCAACTATCGAGGTAATCTCTATACGGGATTCCAATCCCTTCTTTTTGATCTTTTCAACGAGTGTTGTTCGATTAAGACCCAGTAACTTAGCAGCAGCCTTCTTGTTGCCTCCGGTTTGAGAGAGTGCTGTTGCTATCAGCTTATTCTCATAGCTATCCACTAGAGCATTGAAGTCAACACCGAAGGATGGCAGAACAAAATCATCAAAGGTTGCAATAGTTGTCGGCTGAGCGGTACGCACAAAATCCGGTATCTGCTCTACTCCGATAGTTTCTTCATCGCTGAGAATTGCAATCCTCTCGACTAGATTTTCTAATTCACGAATATTACCCGGCCACGAATAGGCCGATAGGTGGCGCAGCGCCTCCTCTGAGAATGCAAAGCCAGGGCGATTTAACTCATCCGAATGGCGGCTAAGAAAGTGCTTGGCTAGTAACTCAACATCCCCTTCGCGTTCACGTAACGCAGGCAACGCAACAGGCACGACCTGAAGCCGATAAAACAAGTCCTCGCGGAAGCGTCCAGCTTTTACCTCCTCCGCTAGATCCTTGTTGGTAGCAGCCACCACTCGAACATCAACGTCAACCGAGCGCGTTGAGCCTACAGGATCAACTTTACGTTCCTGAAGCACCCGCAGTAACTTTACCTGCAATTTGGGACTCATCTCCCCGATTTCATCAAGAAAGATCGTCCCATTATCAGCCAACTGAAAACGCCCAACGCGCGAGCTTACTGCACCGGTAAATGCGCCCTTTTCATGTCCGAACAACTCACTTTCAAGAATATCTTCGGGAATGGCACCACAGTTCACCGGGACGAGCCGACCAGAACGACCACTGAGGGCGTGAATCGCTTTGGCGATCAGCTCTTTCCCTGTGCCGCTTTCTCCGAGCACTAAAACCGTCGAACGTGTTCGGGCGACCTTTTCAATCACCCCAAAGATCTTCTGCATCTCCGGGCATCCACTTAGGATTCCCTGAAATGACTGAATTCTCATCTGCGGCTGTCGCCCCTTTGAGGCCTCCGTCGTGAGAATTGGTAAGTGATCAAAATTGGCGTCAAGAAGCGCGTTGTGCGTCATGAGAACCTTCCTTGTTCATGAATGTCGCGTCATCATGCTCAACAGCTCATCGATGACGAAACAAAACCTTGCTAGTCAACAACATCGATTCGCTTATGCGAATTCGATCTTGCGAGAACGACTGTCATAAAAGTGGCAAACTTCGTACCACTTGCTCGCTTCCATGTTAGATTCTTGACAAGGTGCAACCGCCTCAACTATTTGCTGCTAAATTTACTCGTAGTTTTAGGTGCTTACAAAAATGAGACATCAATCGGGCCAAATGGAAGCCTAGAATATGCAGGGAATTATTGAGGCCTAGGTGTTAGTGGCGTCTGAAATTAGGTCACAGATGTGGACAAAATTGTCCATGATTGCGACAGAGTTTTGCGGATTAATGAACAATTAACCCAGAAACGGTAGTTATTAATCCGGTAATGAGATAGTCAACGCTCTATGAGCTCTGACCAGATTAATCCTAAATTCAGCCTAAATTCGGCAGTTAAGGAGTATGAAAATGGTGCAGATGACTAAAAGCACGAAGTCTTTTGAACTTTTCGAGAGCTCGAACACTGGCAGCTTCAGGATTGCACCTCCGAAAAGTTCAAAATACTTTGTGCTTTTGAGCACCTGCGCCATTTTCATACTCCGTAACTACTCAGCTCGTGCATCGACTGTAGCGTTAGTACCTATTAAGCAGCGGCTTTGCAGAGCAAAGCGGGGTGGAAACATTAACTACTCACCCAAAATACTGCATCCCCGATCAGTGGATGACAAGAAAGAATGAACAACGAAATAGCGATATTGAAACATGAAGCATGAACCACGACGCTTGTAGTTACCATCCTCCTTAACTGCCGTTCCTAGGTTAAAGTATCGCTCTACTCCCTCTCTATAAGCTGTAGTCTGTGCGAGAAAACCAGCAGCGCGGCTTTCAATTAACGATCGTTGGAGTATCTGCAATCAGTAGACCACGCAGAGCTAGTCCTAGAGCCAGTCGAAACGATTCGCCGCGAGATTCGATATGCCCAGAGGAGGATTGTATTACCGTTTTGTAGCACATCTGCTTGTCATTGAATTCGAGCCCTGCATGGAACAGCACCGCCTGTCGAGCCTCAAACTGAGTCAACATCTGCTCTACCGTGGGCAACCAAACAAAGCATGCCCGCAGTTCATCAGGAGACATACCCTGTGGATCCACCAGAATTGCGATCGGATGCTTTCCATCTCGGTCGGCCACCTCGTCACCCACTTCAGGATTCCAAAATAACCCTGCCGACTCAAGATCATGAGCAACGTAGATAAACCTTTCAGGGGTAATAATATCTTTACTCATGCAAACCTAACCCTATAACAGTTGGTCGTCACCTATATAAACCTACTTGAGATTTGGGAGCTCATTCAAAACAAGGCCCGCAAAAGAGCTAACTAGCCGAAACATGGTCAATTTAAAGCAACTTCCTCTAGAGTCCCTAAAGTTTTGATGCAGCAGCTATGGAAAACGGCTCCGAATAGGGCGTCGGAGTTCTCTCTATCTCTAAGAGGCCAAAAATGTGCGGAAGTTACAGAGATAATTAAGTTAAACTTGGCCTGCCCGCACATTTTTATCCTTTTCGAAACTTCCAACGTTTCTAAGTAGATAGCGGGAGAACTGCGATGCCCTGGGCTCCGAAGCTGTGGCCAGGCGAGCCCTTCGGAGTTCTACCCGATTTTCTAATCATTTTTTGGCAGTTCCTCTGACAAGATCAGCACTAGTTGACAGAGGACTACGGTAATACAGGCTATGATCAGAGCCACTTTATAGAAGAGAACTACCGCAACACCGAGCAGGAATCCGACAATTGCAGCCTTCTCGCCGTTGGATTGTGAATATTCTCGTAACCAACTCAACTTACCCTTGAAGTAGGCCTCCCATTCACTCCGAGATTTCGATTTTATAGTATTACCAAGTCGTTTGAACATAATCCTAAAACGGTAGTTGCGGGTCTAAAAATGGCTTGCCCGCCTTTTGTAGGTTCGAGCTTACGAAAAGTTTAAACCTAAATTCGGCAGTTAAGGAGGTTGAAAATAGTGCAGATGGCTAAAAGCACCCAGTATTCTAAATTTTTCGGAAGCGCAACCCTGGCACCGTCAGGATGAGCACCGAAAATTCAAAAGACAAAGTGATTTTAGCCAGATGCGCCATTTTCAGACCCGCAACTGCCGAATTTAGAATGATCTATCGACTCCGCCTGCATCATCCATGATGATGCTCATCGCTGGCAAAGCGATCCTGTTTCTGCCTATACTTGTAGCGTTGTGCTACGGTTCTTGCCAGTAAACTGGCAAGGCTTGTGCTCCAAATCACGATAGGTTGTTATTTAGATTCGCATCCGGGAATCGTTAGCGGGTTCCAAAAGCCTCGTTTTCGCTACAAGCTTTTGGGGAACGCTATATCCAGACCGTTAAGATTGATCGAGCTGGGCTCTAGGTAAATCGTCATCGTTGGTCTAGGCGCACATTGGCAGACAACCATCTAACGTCGACATCAATTAGCATTTATTCAGAGTCCAGAGCTGATATTTTATGAAAGCCTCAAGCACACTTTTCATTATTACAGCATCGTTATTATTCACCACCTCTGCATTCGCAGTGGATATCGCAAAAGGCGCTGCGACCTACGCTCAGCTATGCGCAATGTGTCACGGTGAAAAGGGCGCAGGTGACGGAGCTTTGGCTGCCACATTCCCAGAGGGCCAAAAGCCTCGAAATCTATCTGCAGGCAGTAATAAGTATGCAACCGATGACGTCAAGCTAAAAGAAGTTATCAAAAAAGGTGGTGCCGCAGTGGGACTAAGCGTTTTAATGCCCGCACAATCTGGCTTAAACGAGGAACAGTTAAACGACCTTGTTGCCTTCGTTAAGTCACTCAAGAAGTAGCTCAATTAACGGCTCTGCGAATACAATAACGGTAATTTCAACTCACATTATTCTGAGGCTTGTAGTTCTCTTTGTAGAGCGGATAAACTACACCGGCAGAGCTATAGTGATTTGCAAAAGTCCGTGCCAGTAAAACTGGCAAGGCTTTTGCTGTAAATCACTATAGG
>CAZZLV010000080.1:2069-9761 GCA_964655155.1 uncultured Bdellovibrionales bacterium | reverse complement strand
CCACTCGATTCCGCGATGAGCCTAAAAAATACCTAAAAAACTCGAAAATTTGCTCATATTCCAGCTCCAGGAGCGCCGGATTCCCGCCCTAACGGGACGGGAATTAACTCCGGCGCGATGGTCAGCCCCTGCGGGGCTGCAGTTTTTTTATTATGGTCTTGGCAAAGTGCTAAAGTGTTACCATGTTGATAGTTTGCAGATCAGTGATGTCCTACTATAGTTGAGGCGTTTTTGTACTTGTGGTTGTATAGGGGTCATGAAGCGCCCAAAAGACTGGAGCGATCCTAACAAACTCGCCGACGAGGTTCTTGTCTCAGCTACTCTTCAAGGCGACAAGAGTGCCTACAGAGTGCTTGTAGAGCGCTATCAGGACCGGCTAATTAGAGTGGCCCTGGATATTCTAAAAAATAGCTCCGATGCCGAGGACGTAGTGCAGGAGAGCTTTGTTAAAGCATTCTTATCATTGGCCAAATTTAAGGGTCAGGCCTCTTTCTACACTTGGCTACATCGGATTACCTTCAACATGGCGGTGGATCTGCAACGCAAAAATCAACGCCGGGGCGGCCAGCATTTTGAATACAGCGAGGATGTTAGCGTCTCTAGTAATATAACTAGTAGAGATATTTCTCACGCTAACAGTGGATCGGTGTCCGTCTCACAGAACCCCGCATCTCAGAACATAGAAGGGCCTCAAGAAGCGCTACTTCGTCGGGAAACGGGTGAAAGGATTGATCGGGTACTGGCATCCCTTTCATATGAGCACCGCGCAGTAATCATCTTGCGCGAAGTCGACGGGCTTGATTATGAAGAGATTGCGGCGGCACTCGGCGTGCCACGAGGTACGGTGATGAGCAGGCTGTTCTACGCTCGCAGGGCTTTGCAAGAGGCGCTCAAGGAATTTGCTCCTGATGGCAGCCTAGCACGCGGCGCTGGAGGGGGTGAGGATACGGAAACATCGGCAGTAGTTAAACCTAATAAGAGAGCCCAAGGATAGAGACTATGGTGAAAACCACTACTACCGGCGCAACTAAAACAAACGCGATACTCTCGGAGAAGCAACAACTTCTCCTATCACGGTTCCACGATGGTGAGTGCTCATGTGTTTCGGCATTTTATGTGCGCAGGTTACTCAGCAAGAATCCATCGGCCAAGCGTTTTTTATCCGAGTTGGAAGATCTCAGCTCTCAGTGCACGACACTTGCGGGCCGATCCTGCAGTGTCGATCTGTGGGGGCGTATCGATATGCGTATCGAGCAAGAACAACGCGCCGAGTTATATCTGGGTGCGTACCGCCCTCCAGCAAGACCACGATCTATCCTGCAGCGAATCGATCTTAAACACACAGCGATCGGAGGAGTGTCAGGTGCGGCGATTGCGGCAGTGGTGCTTATGGTGGTCTCCAGACCACAACAGATCATTAGCTTTAGCGCCCCCTCTGCGGCACCGATCGCGCCAAATCAACTTATTCAGCCGGCAGGCATTACTAGCTATGGTAGCCAGAGAGCGCTGCTCTACCAGGCTAATCCGATCAACGGGCATCGCTCTATTGAGACCGGCCTGGAAGTCGATTGGATGCGCGCAAATGGCTCGCTAAGACTTATCCCCGACCCCGGTGGCTCATCAGCAATAATCTGGGTACACCCACGATCTCGTCTTCCTGTGGCTCGCAGGTTACCACCGCAAATTAAGCCAACCCCGCTTGGATTGACTATTGAATCCGCCCCCGGCGCAGCTTCGACACTGGTGCAAATACCACAACAGCGCCAAGAAAACGGCTCTATCCAGAGTATGCGATGATGTGTTACCTCCGCAGTTTTTTCCCCAGCACTAAAGAGTTGGTCTCAAGAGCGGGCTTTATGCTCACTTGTATGGTTGTGTACTTCGCTGAGGCGCGAAGCGATGAGATTCACCCTGAGTCGCAGATGGTTACTCTCTCTGTACGAACAATTCAGGCGAGCGCGCGACGCGTATCTGATATCAGTCAGGGAGCAGCAGATCGAAAGGTTCGGCTAGAGGGGAACATCGGCGACCTGAAGCCCAAGCTGTTACAACTGCCCTTCGACACCTTTCAGCTTCTTGCGACAAAAGAAGAGAATATCGCCCTGATGTCGCGCGATTCTATGCAACTACCTAACGGCCACACGCTGACATTTAGACCGATTTATATCGATACCAAGAGGCTAAGCATCTGGTTGCATTGGCGTGACGATGTCGGCGGCGAGATCCTTAACACTCGAGTGCATTTTGATGCTTCTGATGCTGTATTAACCGGAACTGATTACGCCCACGACAGAGGGCTAATTTTAGCCATTAAACCTAAATTCGGCAGTTAAGGAGTACGAAAATGGTGCAGATGGCTAAAAGCACCATTTTCATACTCCTTAACTGCCGAATTTAGGTTGAAAGTCATGGCTGAAATTAGTTTCTTCGACGTTTAAGCCCCCAATCCTAAAGCTATCAGCCCTTTGTACCGATACTCCTTCTGGTACAGATAATGCATGCCCCAAGTAGGGTTGAGAAGGGCTTTTAACCTAAATTCGGCAGCTATAGTGATCTGCAAAATTCCGTGCCAGTAAAACTGGCAAGGCTTTTGCCGTAAATCACTATAGCAACCAAGTGCTCCAGAATTTGATAGCGATAAGACCAGAGATTTGACTATGAGAAAACCAGCGCCAGAAGCAGGCCAAATGAGCAACGCTGACCTGACCACCGAGATAATCGAACTCTCGTGTCAAGAAGTTGACTCACTAACGAGGGCTTTTGAGATGATCAGCAATTTATGTGATCGTCTCCAATACGACCTGATCTCTGAATCCCTGGCCGATGTGCCTGAGTGCGAGGTCAACTAGACAGCCTCACATAGTCAGCATGCGGATCTACGGCGGTAACTCGCAGTGTTACTCTCTGACCTAGAGTTACTTTGTAAGAAAATCGAACCATCACCGTCATGTAAACCTCATCGAGCTCAACTAGCGGGGTTTTGAGGTCAAGTCTGACAACGGTTCCTTCAATCGGTTTGTTACGCTCTCGCTGCTCAAGATACCTCAATAACCAGTATCTTTTGGTCTCTCGGCTGGCAAGCCCGGCCTCTTGAAGTGGCGCCTCAATCTCCGCAGCTATCTTTTCAAACTCCTCGCTTGAAATGCATGCAGAACCATCCCTGAGGAGGGAGATTATCTGCCTTTGATGACAGAGATCCATGTAGCGTCGAATCGGTGAAGTGGCCTGGATATAAGCGTTAACTCCAAGGCCCGCATGACGAATGGGCTTAAATGAAACAGATGATTTCTTCAGTTTTGTGCGTGCTGAGAAATCTTTAGCAGGTCCCTCCGGAACCTGGGAATCCCTGTCTGCATCATTGTTCTGGTCATCCGGCCGCTCCTGTCCACGAAATAAAACCGGGATCCCCCGCGCGGCTGCAAAATCAGCCATAACGGTATTTGCAAGAACCATCATCTCAGATACCAGTAAACGCGCAGGGCTATCCTCCTCTATTTCAAGCAAACGCACCTTGCCGTCTTCGAAAAATGGAACCACCTCGCGTTTATGAACTCGCATAGCTCCATTTTTGATACGATGCCCCTCGAGTGCTGCTGCTATCTCATGAAGCACAAGCAGACTAGGATCTCCAGCTTCAAGAAGATCATCGACCTCATCGTAGGTATACCGGCGTGAGACTCGGATAAATGAACCACTAACCTCTGTAGATAGCACTTCCAGTGACTCACTGAGTGACACCATAACCGATAGACATGGGCGCACCGCGCCAGCCCGAAGGCTACAGAGATCCTCTGCCAGCCTAACAGGAAGCATGTTAATCGTTTGATCGGCCAAGTAGAGCGAAGTTGCTCGCCTCTTAGCTGCACGGTCAATGCTTGAGCCGGGCACTATTGCTGCAGTAACATCAGTGATATGGATCCCCAATTCATAACCATCGGGAGTGCGTTCAAGAGAGAGCGCGTCATCCATATCGAGGGTTGAGACATCATCAATGGAGAAGGATAGCTTTGAGGTCAGATCACGCCTAAATGCTCGCTCACTCTCGGTGAACGCCGAAATTGTTTCAGGCACACTCAGAGCGCTAACTTCTAGCTCAACTTCGGCGCTAAATTCAGTTGGAATGTCGTGCCGAATGAGTCCAAGGTTTGAATGTTCGTTGAAAATTGCCACCTTACGGAGGATCTCAAATGCGCGTTTTTCAATCGGCATGCTTTCAGGTAGCCCCAGCCGCTCTCCACACAGGTGTACAAACTCGCGTGCCTCCCTCTGACGAGCGGGATCAGTGTGAACGATAGCTGCCGCAACCTCCTCGACTAGCCGGAAGGAATCTCTGAGGTCAGGGGGTATTGTTAAAGAACAATCTTTAGCTCGTGCCACTACTAACTCAAGGCTTCTCTCTCTCAGAGCGTGTTTGAGAGCCTTGACCTCTTCCGCTCGCCGCAGATCCTCAACGACGTGCTGAGGACGCGGCTCAAAGCTCTCACGATCACGTTTAAAGTGCATGCGCTCGCGCACCAGCGCCAAGCGAAGCGCTGCATGATTAACAAGATCGTCAACACCCAGATACAACTGGCTAAGCTCTGAAACCGTAAATGCTCTAGCATCCTCGTGCACAAAGCTCCAGAGCTCAGCCACATCAAACATGCTCGCTTGCGCCTCTATCTGCTTAGCGATCTCCTGTAGCTTTGTGACTCGCGCTGATGTTGATGATAGATCTCCTGTCAGCTTACCTGGCAACACGTAAAGGCGTGAGCGAATCAGATCCAGCTCTCGACTCCGGAATGTAAGGATTGAGATCTTATCTTTTTTGTTTCCAACGACTACTGCAAGGATTAGCTCTCCTTCATCATCATAATGAACAAGGGTACCCGGCTGCAGATCTCGCTCGTGTGAACTGGAAGGATGTGGTGAGGGAGATGCTGAATTTGGCGACATGTATTACTACCATTGATTTTAAACTGACAGTGCCTGTTGAATCTGTAAATTGTAGCTAGCCACGTTACTCGTTATACAAGCTAGCAGCTCATCTGCAGAATTAGCTTTGCCCTCAAGCAGACCACGTGAGACGTTAACCAGCGCTCCACCACGAATACCATTTATCTCGCCGAATCCTGCCACTGAGTCCTGCGCTCCAGCACCTTGAGCTCCGAGTCCGGGTATTAAAAAGAGATTGCGTGGCATAATCTGACGGAGTCTCTTAGCCTCCTGCGGATAAGATGCCCCAACAACTGCGCCGAGCCCAGACCATCCACATCTCCCTGTCAGCCTCTCTGCATGCTCAGCAAGCCATGTTGCTACATGTTCACGAACGGCACACCCGTTGGCAGAGAGCCCTTGGATAGCGGCTGCACCCGGATTTGAGGTCTGCACGAGAACAAAAACGCCCTTGCCATACTCCTGGCAGTCCTTGAGAAAGGGCTCCAGGGTATCGAATCCGAGATATGGATTAATCGTCAGCGCATCTGCTGGGAAGCTCTCGATCTCTCTCCCACATACGAGGGTCTTGCCAAGGAATGCCGCGCTGTAAGCCGCTGCTGTAGAGCCGATATCTCCGCGCTTGCCATCAGCTATCAAGGGAATGCCTGCAGCACGCACCTTCTTGCACAAACGTGCAAATGCTATTACCCCTGCAACTCCGTACTGCTCAAAAAAAGCTATGTTAGGTTTTACCGCTGCTACCTTGCCGGTTACCGCCGCCACAAAGATCTCGCCAAACCTGGAAAGCACATACTCAACTAACTCTTGATCCGTAGTGGCATGCGATTTGGCATCATTAAGAAGAAACTGCGGCAGCTTTTCAAGCACTGGATCACAACCAGCGACCAGGAAACTACCGGTTTTTGAGATGTTCGATTGAACCAAATCTGCAAAGGATGTCATTTAGCATTCTCCAAAAGGCCAGAGCGTAATCGCGTATTATTGTGGCGATTGACAGAAAAACGGCGCAATAAGCCACAGCTTAAGCAAAATGGCACTGTCTAACCCGTATTTTTCACGAAGATCGCTGCGCTCGCCGTGCAAAATGCTCGGAAAAAAGCCATCCATGGCCTTTTTCCTCAGCGCCTACAGTTTGTGTGGGACCCATAGTCCCACACAAACTGTAGGCTCCAAATTCCTCCGCTACGCTTCGGAATTTGCAAGTGCTTCCTTGCACTTGCTCGCCCGGATCTTGCACTTTCGTGCAATATTCGGGCTAAGGTAGGCGAACTCTTTAGCCTACATCAAGTTACGGAATTCCGCTATAAAATTCCGTCACTTGCTATATCTTTCACTTGCTATAAGCCCTGTGTGGCACGATGCTCCACGGTTGCTAAGTATGCTTAGCTACGAGAAGTACACTTGGTATCAAATCGCGGTATCTTGGCCAACTGTTCGTTACCTTGCTTCTCCAGTGCCTTCGCCTGTTTAACGATTTTCTGACGCCGGCTGGTCGCGCCTGTCGATCGGAAAGCCACCCGAGCCATGGTACGCATAGCTGAGTTTCTCTGGTTAGCATAGAGACCTCTCAGTGCATCGATAACACCCTGTCTATCAACGGTTGAGCAGAATGCCGGTGCGTCAGGACAGGTATTAATGACCTCAGGGAACTGAATCGTTAATGACTTCGCAGTCGCTTCATATTCAGATGCCTTGCGACTTGCTCGCGCTGCATCTCTTCTATCTCTGGACTGCTCTCTATCACCACCCTTCTTGTCTTTGACACTATCAAGCGCTGCTGCTGCCCTATTCATTAGCGCTGAAAGCTCTATCGCCACCTTATCCAGGTCTCCCTTAATCGTGCCTATCGGAGTGTCCACACACTTCCCCTCGCAAGTCTTAAGAGAGCCATCTATCTGCACCTGCTTTCCATTCACACTCCAAATAACGCTCTCATTTGGATTAACAAGCGGTATCTCAAAGATGGTTGCATTGAGTCCGGGGAAGAACCTATTCGGTTGTCCGCGGTCTGCTCCTCCTGGAGAGAATCTGTTGAGCGTACCTACCGGGAAGGACTGCTCAAACAAGCCCTTGTTGTTGTAGCCAAGTTTGACCTTGAGAATACCACTCTCATAGCCGCGGCAATCAGCTAAAGGTTGCACCTCTGGGCACACAGGGCTCTGCTCTGATGCCGTAGCCTCCGAGGTTAAGCTACCTGGGGCTTTGACTGTCCACACCAAGCTTTCTCCCGTGTATGGAACGATCACCGTACCTTTGGATTGTCCAACTTTAAACGATGTTGGCGGCGCAACTGTAGTTGATCCTGTCCGGAACTCATTAATCGTTCCGAGAGCAGAGTTAGTACCGAATGATTGCTCTGCGCCCGTGACGTTATTATAGCTAAAGTATGCGGTGCGGCTACCATCGACATTCCTAGTGACACACTCAGCGCCAACAGTTAACAGTTGTGGCTCGCTAGTTGCAGTTGCTGTGGCTGTCGGCGTCGCGGATTCCGTTGGAGTAAATGTTGCAGTGGACGTTGGAGTGGAAGTTGGAGTGGACGTAGAAGTGGAAGTGGAAGTTGGCGTGTTTGTGGGAGTGCGTGTTGGCGTCACCGTCCCGGTATTGGTCGCTGTCGCCGTTTGAGTATACGTCGGTGTGCTAGTATTAACAGGCGTATTCGTCGGCGTATGTGTAGATGTCGGCGTATGCGTAGGCGTAGGCGTACTCGTATTGACCGGCGTATGTGTAGATGTCGGCGTATGCGTAGGCGTA
>CAZZLV010000080.1:0-1969 GCA_964655155.1 uncultured Bdellovibrionales bacterium | reverse complement strand
AGGCGTACTCGTATTGACCGGCGTATGTGTAGATGTCGGCGTATGCGTAGGCGTAGGCGTACTCGTATTGACCGGCGTATGTGTAGATGTCGGCGTATGCGTAGGCGTACTCGTATTGACCGGCGTATCTGTCGGAGTATGCGTCGCAGTCGGTGAATTCGTAGGCGTATTTGTCGGTGTACTAGTAGGAGCAACAACAAAGAATTCAATCGGATCACTCCACTCACCCGCAAGGGAATTATCGCCCTCATTTACCGCCACAACTTTGAAGATGTATTCTCTGCCAGGAGTCAATTCAAAATTCGAACTAAGTGGCGAAGACGTAGCGACACCACCTGCCTGAACTATTTCGATTAATTCACCAGCTAAATCTGGTTTTTGGGCAACAAATACACGATATCTCTCGGCATTCGGCAAGCTATCCCAGGTATACGTCACTGTGCGCTCATTGACATTACCCTTAGGACTACGAGCGACAACTTTGCCAACGCTTGCTGAAAAATCAACCAACTGACTCCACTGACCAGCAGGACTTCTGTCTAGGTTCACAGCGCGCACTCGTACCCTGTACTGCCTACCAAAAACAATAGGTGTAGTAGGAGCTAAACGAGCACTGGTAGTAAAGGACTGGATGACCTTGCTACTGGTGGCTACGTCGGATACCTCAAGTTCATACTGCACTGCATTGGCCAGAGCTCCCCACTCATAATTTGGAGTACGCGTATCGATGACCCCAGTAGGTCTGGTGATCGTTGGCGCGGCCAAAAATATGGTGAAAGCCATCGGATCACTCCAGAAGCTGATGGGGTTATTCTGGGCGTCTACGGCACGTACGCGGAATGAATGCTCAACACCAAACTGTAGGGCTAAGTCTGGACGGATTGATATACCATCTACATACAAAGCTCGCTGCAATGCTGCTCCACGATAAATCTCAAGAAGATAACGCGTAGCTCCAGCACCCACTGAGTTCCAAGAATAGGTTGGTCGCCCATCTGAAACGCTACCTCTTGGACTCACCAACTGCACTGGACCAAAATTAGCTGACTCGCGGTCGCGAGACGGATCGTATGTGTTAGGATCATCGAATGAAGTTCGGCAGGCGGGATCTAACCGATCTGATAAGTTATCACCATCATTATCTCGAGTATCTCGACACTCCTCAAACTCTGTTGTCACTCCGTTTTGACACTTAGGATCGTGCTTTAGCTCGCTATCATCTCGGGCGTTGGCACACCCGTCATCAGCAAGATCAACGCGACCATCGCCATCGTTATCCCAACCATCGCTGCAGGCAGAGAGCCTGGCCCGGCATACTATCGAGCTTACCTTAGTTTTCTTATACTTAGGAGTCGCGCTTTCAAGAATGAAGCTCCCGTTTACGAAACGTAATAGTTGGTTGTTTTCTGCGGAGTGGTAGTTACACTTGCCATTAGGATATCGCGAACTTCGCTCTGCGTCTCGACAGGTTGAAGATACATAATCTCGATAACCGAAAATTCGGCAGATACTCTGCAGCGAGCTCGTAAGTTCCGTTCCTGGATTATCATTACCTGAATTTGTCCATACATCTCTTGCATCCTCGGATCGCAACAGTTGCGCTCCTAATCCACCATCAGGGAATGACATCCCAGGAAACCTCTTGAGCCTAACATTTGCCTCAATTACTGCCGGTATATGCTGGTCAATGCCGAGGGAATAGGTCTCTGTATTGTTTGGATCAAGCTCACGATAGCCATCGACAAACCCATCACTGTCATTATCGATACCGTCAGAGCACTGATTGGTCGCGGGCGGAGTCGGATTAGACTGCGCCCCGACAGAGTTTGAGATAGTCAGCGCTAACAAAGTCACAAAAATAGATAAAATGCTACGCATAATCATACGATTAACTCCGTTACTACTTACAAGAACCTTGAACCTAAATTCGGCAGTTGCGGGCCCGAAAACGGCGCATCTGGCTAAAATC
>CAZZLV010000079.1:0-9961 GCA_964655155.1 uncultured Bdellovibrionales bacterium | reverse complement strand
ACTTTGTCTTTTGAATTTTCGGTGCTCACCCTGACGGTGCCAGGGTTAAAGCCTCCGAAAAGTTCAAAATACTTCGTGCTTTTAGCCATCTGCACCATTTTCATCCTCCTTAACTGCCGAATTTAGGATTATTCTTAGGAGTCAACGAGTAATTGGCAAATCAACGAGCGGCCAACAAAATAGCGCTCGTGGTTGATTTGCTACCAAGCGCTAGCTTCAGCTGAGACCAAGGACAAGAGCGATTGGATAAGAGAGAGCGTGGTCTAGAACAGAACATAGTGAGATTTTTTTATGATTGACGAACAGAGTAAACATATTAGCGACCTTAGGGAATGTATAGACCAGCTCGATGCCCAACTGCTGGCTATTCTTGCCGATCGGCTTGACCTAGCTCGGCAGGTTGTTCAGGCCAAGAATGGCCAAAATATTGAGATTCGGGATCCGGCACGAGAGCGAGAACTAATTCGCAGGCGGCTTATTGACGGCGGGGCGCTAGGTCTTGAATCACATTTTCTTACTAAGGTCTTTCACGAAATCTTAGCTGAATCCAACCGAACTCAACATGATTTTCTTCAAACTAAGCTCAATCAAAGACCTTCGCGTGGCCCTTTGAGAATCGCGTTTCAAGGAATCGATGGTTCCTACTCACACCTAGCTGGCAGGAGCCACTTTGCCTCGGCACAAGCAGGTCACAACGCTGAGCCTGCCAAGTTTATCGGTTTTGGCTCTTACCAGGACGCTGTTCGAGCAGTCGAATCAGGGGCGTGCGATTTTGGTCTCTTGCCGATTGAGAACACATCATCCGGTGCTATCAACGATGTGTATGACTTGCTCCTGAATTCAAATGTGGCGATCGTCGGAGAACGCAAGTTCCTCGTACAGCATTGTCTGATTGCTCGAGAGTCTGTGCCGGTGACACACCTAAAAAGGATCTATGCAAGCCCTCTCTCAGTTGCTGAGTGCAGCAAGTTTCTTGCCAGCGTTCCCGACTGCAGCATCGAATTTTCTAACGATTCCGCGCGAGCCGTCAAAAAACTACAAGAGGATAGCGACAGGCTACATGCGGCGATAGCGAGTGAAGAAGCTGCCAACATGCTTGGGCTTGAGGTGATTCAACGCAACATAGGTAATCAGGAGACAAACTTCACTCGCTACATAATTATTGCTAAAAACCAGGAGCAGGTCGATCCACGAATACCAGCAAAGACCTCTATCGTTATGCATACCCTCAACAAGCCGGGTTCGCTTGTGGAAGCGCTGCTGGTGTTCCGCGAACGTGGAATCAACCTAACCAAGCTTGAGAGCAGGCCAATTCCAACCAACTCGTGGGAGGAGATGTTTTACGTAGACTTCTTGGGCAATATGGCAGCTCCAGAAGTCAAAGCAGCTCTTGCCGATCTCACAAAATGCGTTCGTTTCACCAAAGTGCTTGGTTGCTACCCTGTGTGTGATATCGAGCCCGTCGCGGCACCCAGTCACGAGGCGGTTGTGGCTGGGCACCAAGAGGGCACATCACAAGCCGACACACCGAAAGAGATAACGGCAGCCAAACTAATGAGCAAAGCACCATCCAAAGATAAAGGATACACCCTGGCAACTCGTGAGCATAAGCAGGAAAATACGGTGATTGATCTAGGCGGGGTTAAGATCGGTGATGGCAACTTCCTCGTCATAGCTGGCCCATGCTCAGTTGAGTCTAGGGAGCAAATTATGGCCTGCGCTAAACATGCGCGAGCAAACGGCGCGGTGATCCTTCGGGGTGGGGTATTTAAACCTCGCACCTCTCCCTACAGTTTCCAAGGACTTGGCTATGAGGGACTAGAGCTTTTGGTTGAGGCTGGTAAAACATTCGGACTCCCGGTTATCACCGAGGTAATGACCACTGAGGATGTTGATAGAGTTGCAGAGCGAGCCGACATCATTCAGATAGGTGCGCGAAATATGCAGAACTTTAGTTTGCTAAAGGTAATCGGCCAAACTCGAACCCCTGTAATGCTAAAACGTGGGATGAGTTCCTCCATAGAGGAGCTACTTCAGGCAGTAGAGTACATCTTAGCGGGCGGCAATCAACAGGTGTTTCTCTGTGAGCGCGGTATACGAACATTTGAAACTGCCACTCGAGGGACGCTCGACATCAGCGCAGTGCCTGTGCTTAAAGCACGCACGCACCTGCCTGTTTTTGTGGATCCATCACACGCAGCGGGCGTTCGCGAGTTGGTACCACCGCTTGCCATGGCCGCCAAAGCAGTCGGTGCAGATGGTATCATTGTGGAGTTTCACCCAGAGCCCGAGAAGGCTCTTAGTGACGGCCCGCAAGCTTTACGTTTCGCGCAGTTCGAGCAACTTATGTCTCAACTGCACAAAATGGAGGTTTGAAGATGTCTATTAAGGCACTGCGAGTAACAGCATCGCGCGATAAATCTGAATCGCCGGTATGGATTGGGAGGAACATCCTCCCAACCTTACCTTCGCTGATTGATTCCGCGCGTTACTCACAGGTAATCATCGTTGGTGATAGTGGCACGTCGAAGATTACCTCTCACATTTGTGAAACACTCAAGAGCTCGCAGGATGCGCTGCTGACCCTTAAGGGCGGCGAAGATTGCAAGTCAATTGATAAAGTTAAAGATGTGTGGGAGTTCTTTGCTGACCGTAGACTCGATCGCTCAGGACTCGTCATCGGCGTTGGCGGTGGCGCGCTGACGGATATGGTGGGGTTTGCCGCTGCAACCTATATGCGTGGTGTACCTTTTGTAGCTGTACCTACCTCTCTCTTAGCACAAGTTGATGCAGGAATCGGAGGGAAGACAGGAGTTAACTTCGGTGGAATCAAGAACCTGATAGGTACAACTACTCAGCCAGTCGGTATAGTGATCGATGTAGCAGTATTGAAGACCCTGCCCGAGCGAGAGATTCGCTCGGGATTCGCCGAGATCGTCAAGCATGGCTTGATAGCAGATCGTAGCTACTTTGAGCATATAACCAGCCGAGAATGCAGCTCATGGTGTGAGGACGAGCTCAGCAGCATAGTTTTTCGTTCATGTGAGATAAAGGTCTCCGTTGTTGAACAGGATCCGCGAGAGCAAGGTCTACGCCGAGCGCTAAATTTTGGACACACACTAGGTCATGCGATCGAAGCGTATGCGCTTCGTGCTGGTATTCCAATTACTCATGGGGACGCGGTCTCAATAGGCATGAACGCCGCATGTTTCATCTCGCGCCAGGTAAACCTACTCTCTGAGCAGGAACATATTGAGTGCGTTGCCGGTATTACCCGTGTAGGGTTGCCGCTTACGCTCCCAGCCGTCATGCCACATCAGCAGCTGCATGAACTTTTGACACTCGACAAGAAGAATGTTGGGGGAACCCCGCGCTGGTCTTTGCTGAATGGCATCGGCTCAATCGTTGTTAACCAGCAGGTGCCTAGGGAGATCGTCGACCAGGCGATATGTTACATCCAGCCAGCTGCATGAGCTTATGAGCATACTCAATCTCTCCTGTCCGCATCATCCGATCGTCGCTACAATCGCCATACCAGGCTCAAAGAGTTACACTAATCGCGCATTGGTGATGGCAGCACTCGCCTCCGGCACAAGCGTTCTAACCGAGGCATCTCCGAGTCAAGACTCTTATGCTCTTATCGCAGCGCTGCGAAATCTCGGTGTAGTTATCGAGGCTTCAGATGCAACAACAATCCGCGTAACTGGCAACGGAGTTAGACTCGCTCCTTTTTCCGGCACTATCGACGTTGGCCCAGCGGGGACTACTATGCGCTTCCTTACCGCGCTGTGCAGTGGCATTCCTGGCGCTAATATCACCCTTTGCGGCAGCCAGCGAATGCATGAGCGGCCTATTCGAACGCTAGTAGAATCACTTAGCCAGGCCGGTGCCGTGATCGAGTATCTCGGCGCTTCAGGGTGTCCTCCGCTTAAAATCCAGTCAAAACGCCAGCTATCAGGCAGGGGGCTGCAGATTGATGGGACGACGAGCAGCCAATTCGTTTCCGCACTTTTGTTGGCATCACCGCTCTTTGCCGATGGATTGGAATTATCGATCTCAGGGAAACAGATATCCACTTCCTATATTGATATGACGATCCAGGGCATGCGCGACTTCGGCGTTGCTGCAGAGTGCTCTAACTACCGATCACTGCGCGTTTCTGCGAGGCAAACCTATACACCACGCACATACCGAGTCGAAGGAGATGCCTCGGGAGCTTCATACCTCTGGGCCATAGCGGCAGTTTGTGGTGGCTCAATCACCGTTGAGAATATAAATTCTAATTCTGCTCAGGGAGATGTTAAGTTCCCTGAGCTACTTGAAGCAATGGGTTGTGGGGTATCACATTCGTCAAACTCTATTACTGTTTCAGGTACTGGAAACTTACGAGCCATCGAGGTAGACATGGAGCTTATGCCCGATACTGCTCAGACACTCGCGGTAGTTGCAGCTTTTGCAGACGGAAACACTATCATTAAAGGATTGCAGACGCTGCGGATTAAAGAGACAGATCGTATAGCTGCTTTACACACCGAGCTTGCCAAGATCGGAATAGCATCGGATCCCGGGCCTGATTATCTCGTGGTGCGCGGTGGAAGGCCCAAAGGCGCCCAGATCGCCACCTACGAGGATCATCGCATGGCGATGTCGTTTGCTGTTTGCGCATCAGCTATTGACGACATGTCGATAGAGGCGCCAGAGGTGGTTAAAAAATCTCTGCCGGAGTTTTGGCAGCTACTTGCTAGGATTGGAATAAAATCTACACTATCATGAATCTAACGATCGAGCTGCTGGAAAATCTGATCGCCCTCGGGCCCGCTGCAATCTCGCTGCTATTGGTATGCAGACAACCCAGTCAGATCGCGAGCTGGGTGTTGTGGGTTCTCGGCACATCTGCAATTGCAGTTGTAGCTTTGGGATTACTACTCAAACGCCTTACGTCGACCTGCCCTGATTCGATTCCCTTATGTGAGTCTCCCTTGGTGGTGATGCACCGAATACCGGGTATCTTCAACAGCTGCGTCCAGTGCGGCTCCGAACCCGCGACTGGAGTATCTCGCAGCCTCAATCAATTTGCCATGCCACTGCAAGCAGGAGTGGCAGCGGTCTGCATCCTGATAAGCTTTACAACAACGATCCGATTTATTGTATGGGCCAGTAAGGCGCTCTCGACTCCGCGTCAATAATCCTTAATTCGGCAGTTTTACTGACACTAAATTTTGTGCCGCTTTCTGTTACTCGCCGTGCACTAGCGTTAAAAGGTGGCTAAAATCCTCGCATACACGATACCCGTGCTTTTCAAGTCTCTGACGACTCTCGTTACCGCGCATGACCAAAACACATTGAGCATTTAGTTCTCGAGCGACATCCGCATCGTGTGACGAGTCGCCTATGACTATGATGTCCTCGCCGCGTGCGCCAAGTTCGTAGGCGAGCGCACGCCCCTGCTCCACTTTACTGTGCGCAAGCGCATTGGGCATACCTCGCACGTGCTCAAAAAAATTCTCTAGACCAAACCTCTGAACTTGCGCTACCAGCAAACAATGAGGAAGCGCCGATAGTATCATCTGGCGCCCACCACCACGTTGGAGCGTGGCAAGCGTGACGAGAGCATCGTGATGAAGCTGCAATGAGTCAGAAGCTGCTTCATATCTAGCGTGCCACTCCTGAGCAATAATATCAAAGGGATGCCGTACGAGATCAACACCAAGTTCCTGGTACATCTCGCGAATTGGATGGCGATACAGCTCCCTATAACGCTCAAACGAGACCACACTTCCACCGTGACTCCGCAATGTATCATTAAATGACTGCCACTGTACCAGCACATCATCGACTAAGGTACCGTTCCAATCCCAAAAAAAATTCTTCATGCTTGAGTATGATAGCAAAAATGAGCCCTAGAGGCACGAGTCAGCGGGAAGCTAATTGACTAGTATTGCTTTAGAGAGCTGTTAAGCCCGCTCAAGTCTAGCTGATCCCTTGTCAATGAATTTACAAGGTGGCATCAGTGGCCATATTATCCTAAAACGGCTGCAACAAGGATGAAAATGGCGCAGAGTGTCACAGGCACGAAGTATTTTGAACTTTTCGGAGGCTAAAGCCCTGGCACCATCAGGGTGAGTGCCAAAAATTCAAAAGACGAAATGATTTTAGACAGATGCGCAATTTTAATCCTCTTTTACCTCCGTTTTTAAGACTATATTGGATCTTTTTTCGATCAGAGCCTGTATGCCGCTAGCAAAAGTGATTCTAATCGGCTTTATGGGCTCTGGTAAGAGCTCACTAGCTCCACTTCTCGCTGACAGCCTGGGGTTTGATTTTGTTGATGCGGATTCAGAAATTATAGCGCGCTCAGGTTGTACTTCGATTGGAGAGATATTTAGCAGGTTTAACGCAACTCATTTTAGAGACCTTGAGGCAACTGTGGCAACCTCCCTGCGTGACGCGTCTTCGCTCGTTATAGCTACCGGAGGTGGAGTCATCGGACGCTCCGAAAACATGCAGAACCTAGCCCACGGTGGTGGTGTAGTAGTTTTCTTGGAGACGAGCTTTGCGGAGGTGCTGCGTCGCGTCCCTGATCGGTCATCACGCCCCCTACTAGGAGATCTCGTTGCCGCCGAGAAGCTCTTCCGCGAGCGGCTTCCGGTATACCGCGAGTGCGCCGATATCACAGTAACAACCGATGGCAAAAATCAAAGGGAATTGTGCTCTGACATTATTACTCTTCTGGAATCTTATCAATGAAACTCGGCTCTATCTCAAGCTCCACGGCTCTCTGCCTAGTTATAGGTGATCCCGTTTTACACAGCCTCTCCCCACGTATACACAACGCGGGGTATGGATCTTTAGGGCTGGACTTCATCATGACAGCATCACAAGTGCACGGAAGTAATCTAGCAAACGCTATTCGCGGTGTGCGCGCCCTATCAATTCAGGGGCTTTCTGTCACCATGCCCCACAAAGTTGCGATATGCTCATTACTCGATGAAATGGATCAAGTCGCACAAGCAATCGGCGCAGTTAATACAGTTGTAAACACGAATGGATACCTAAAGGGCTATAACACTGACTGGCTCGGAATTCTAAGACCTCTTAAGAAGCGGCTAAGCCTCCACAAAAAGCGTGTGGTTATACTTGGAGCGGGAGGCGCCGCACAGGCTGCCGCCTATGCGTGCAGTAATGCTGGATCACAAGTTACTATTCTCAATAGAACCGCCTCAAAAGCGCAGCGACTTGCGGGCACTTATAACGCGTCGTTTGGAGAACTAGCGAGCACCCTCGATCTCAAGGACTTTGAGGTAGTGATTAACACGACGGCTCTTGGTATGGGGGTTCTTGAAGGTCAGTCGCCACTAGAGGCGCACCAGCTAGCAAGACATCAGCTTGTATTTGAGACGATCTATGCTCCACGAGAGACCGCACTCGTACGCCAGGCACTCTCTGAGGGCTGCCCCGTCATTTACGGGGATGAAATGTTCCTCGAACAAGCACTGGCTCAGTTTGAGCTGCATACCAAACACGCCGCACCACGGGCAGTGATGCAAGCGATCTTAGGGAGGATCGAAAAAAACACTCCTTAGGGTTCTTTTGCTATAGCGTTTTTTAAAAGTCATGAGCAACATAAGGACTTTTGAAAAACGCAATATCCTTTCTGGTCATCTACTGATCGGGGCGGGCGTTATTTTCTCAAGCAGTTAATTAATCCAACCTGCTTTGCCCACCAAAGCCGCCACTTAATAAGGAGCTAAATTCACAGAACCTGCATCTGCTGAGTAGTTACCTAGCTGTAATATAGTCTCGTGACCTGGAGCATCAATTGATCTATACTTCGCCGTCAATAATCCTTAATTCGGCAATTTCGGGTCTTAAAATGGCGCATATGGCTAAAATCACTTTGTCTTTTGAATTTTTGAGTGCTCACCCTGACGGTGTCAGGGTTCAAGCCTTAACAAAAGTTCACAATGCTTCGTGCTTTTAGCCGTCTGCACCATTTTCATACTCCTTAACTGCCGAATTTAGGATGATTATGATGTAACGAATAACAAACATATGCGCACTGCTCGAGTAGACAACAAATACTGTCTTCCTATCATCAAAAGAACAAAAACCGAGGTTCAGTCCACAATAAAAGAGAATCTAGATAGGTACCGTTTTTTTGAGGTTTGGATCGACTATATATCGGATATTGACCTTGGATTCGCCTCTTCCCTGGTAGGTTTATATCCACATCGTCTTATCATCGTTTCACGTAGGCAGAACTTCGACCCGACCAAGATATCAGCAGACATGCGCTTTGATATTTTAAAATCGCTATCACGCAAACAGGTCTTAGTGGATCTCGACATATCTTCTCAGGTTGAAGAGATTACGCAGCTGCAGTCGGAGCGTGTCGCCCTTAAAACGATCCTATCCTACCACAACTATCAATTGACCCCATCAGATACAGAGCTTCGTTCGATCACTTCGCGAATAGCGGGCTGGGGCGCTCACATAACTAAGGTTTCAACTTTCTGCGCTATACAACGTGACGCCCTAAGACTTTTGTCGCTCCTGATTGATCTACGTGAGGCTGGGCGCCGATCTATAGTGCTCGGCATGGGTAAACACGGCACTATTACCCGCGTCTTTGGGTCGCAGTGGGGTAATGAGGTCTCGTTCGCTCCAATTGAATTAGGTCAACGCTCAGCACCAGGACAACTTCCACTAGACAAGCTAGACTCAATCCTCCAGGCCCTCTGTTAATGCTCGTTAAAGGCTCGTCATATGGCCGGCAACTCATTTGGTCAACTCTTTCGAATATCGACCTTTGGTGAGTCACACGGTGGTGCCGTGGGGGTGGTCGTGGATGGGTGCCCACCAGGATTGGCGCTCTGCGCCGCAGATATTCAAACCCAACTCGATCGGAGAAAACCGGGGCAAAGCGAGATTACCACTCCGCGTAAAGAAGAGGATACGATATCAATTCAGAGCGGTGTTTTCGAGGGGCAGACCACAGGCACTCCCATACTGCTAGTAGCAAACAACAAGAATGTTCGCTCGGAGGATTATCACCATCTGCGAGATATTCTGCGACCATCACATGCCGACTTTACTTACATGGCAAAATATGGACGAAGAGACTGGCGTGGAAGTGGTAGGGCTTCGGCTCGAGAGACACTCGCGCGAGTTGCCTCTGGAGCTATAGCTCAGAAATACCTAAAAGAACGTTTAGGCATACGCATTCTCAGTTACGTAGAGCAGGTCGGAGATATAAAAGCTTCAATTGCGCTAGAGGATCTTACTTTAGAGGCGATTGAGAGCAATAGCGCTCGTTGCCCGGATACTAGTGCTGCCACGCGAATGATTGAGCTGATTAAACAGGTTCAAAGTGAGGGGGACTCGATAGGAGGTATAATACGGGGAGCGATTACGGGAGTTCCTTGTGGATTGGGCGAGCCGGTGTTCGATAAATTACATGCAGATCTTGGCAAGGCGATGTTGAGTATCAACGCAGCCAAGGGATTCGATGTGGGATCTGGATTCGCTTCTTCTAACCTAAGGGGTAGTCAGCACAATGATCCATTTGTAAAAGATGCCGGTGGAGCTATACGAACCCGGACTAATCACGCCGGGGGCGTTTTGGGGGGGATATCAACAGGAGAGGCAATTCTTTTTCGGGTGGCCTTCAAGCCCGTTGCAACCATTTCAAAACAACAGGATACCGTTACAAATAATGGGATACCTACCTCATTGTCGGCCCATGGTCGTCACGACCCTTGTGTCCTCCCACGCGCAGTTCCGATTGTAGACGCAATGGCTGCCCTTGTGCTCATGGATCACTACCTGCGCCATAAAGCCCAGAACCTCTGAGGAACGGAGGCGAACTTGCTGTAATCTCGTATTTATTGGCGCCATTCAACATTAAGACTCAAGCTATGGCCGCCTGCTGCCGAAGGTCTCTGAGGACAGCGAGAAGTGT
>CAZZLV010000078.1:0-10046 GCA_964655155.1 uncultured Bdellovibrionales bacterium | reverse complement strand
ACTTCAGAATAGATCTTGATAATCGTTCCAGACTTATCGACTACGAAAGTCGTCCGGAGAATCCCCTGGTAGGTGCGCCCCATAAACTTTTTCTCGCCATACACCCCGTACGCTCGGCTAACTGCAAAGTCGGTATCTGAAACAAGATCTACTTTTAGAGCATACTTTGAGCAGAACTTCTCTTTGGTCTGCTGATCACCACCAGAGATACCGATGACTTTAGCACCTCGGCGGGCAAACTCCTTGAGTGCATCTGAAAACTCCTGAGACTCAACCGTACACCCTGGTGTGTTATCCTTGGGATAAAAGAAGAGCACTAAAAAATCGGCTTTTGTCTTACCGACACCATGCTCTACACCGTCCTTGTCAAACAGCGTAAATCTGGGCGCTTTGGCTCCCTCACTAATTTTGACCATCTTTTTCTCTCTCTATCAGAAACTTCTACTAGAGATTAGCAACTCCATAAGAACATGCAACCACAAACCGAGATCTCCTAATATCGGCACTCAGGTTGGTAGTTAACAGAGATGCGACGAAATGATCCTAAATTCAGATGATTTGCCCTTTTCCCAATCGATCTAATCTCGTATCTGTATAGAACGATGATCGAAGCGCCACCACTCGACTGCACCCTTCTACTTCCAACTCTAGCGCCGTGCGAGCACATCGCCGGAAACGAGAAATTTATCCGCAAGGCTTTTGCTCTGCAGGAGCGTTATTTGGCAGCTAACGGTCGTTCACTGATGGATTTAACACTAGACCTAGAGGACGGAGCTCCTATTGGTAATGAGGAGTCGCTTCGCAGCCTATTTGTAAAGCTGCTCAACAGTCCAGAAAACACAAAGCGGCAATCTGGAGTTCGAATCCATCCTGTTAACTCCCCGCACTGCGCACGCGATCTGGAGGTGCTTTTAACGCATTCAGGACATAACGTAAATTACATCACTATTCCCAAAGTGCGCTCGCCTAGAGATGTGCTCTGGTGTGTGGGACTCATCCGGCACTTTACCCGCGCAGCGAAGCTTGCCCGACCGATCGAACTTCATGTGCTGGTCGAAACATCTGAAGCGCTGGGCTGGATCGATACATTGGCAGCTATTCCTGAGGTCACAACCCTCGATTTCGGTCTGATGGATTTTATCTCACAGCTGGGCGGTTCGGTTGCATCAAGCTGCATGAGAAGCCCAGAACAGTTCAGCAATGAGATTATTCGCGCCACTAAAACTACTATCGCTATGGCCGCCCTCGGCGCTAACAAGATCCCGGCACACAACGTGACGGTCGACTTTCGCAACCCGCAGCAAGCACTCCATGATGCGCGAATGGCGCGCACGCAATTTGGATTCATGCGCATGTGGAGCATTCACCCAGACCAGATCGAACCGATAATTTGTGGCATGTCACCTTCAGACGACGAGGTTCTTGAGGCCGAGGAGATTTTAGCCAAAGCTGCTAGTGCCAAGTGGGGCCCGATAGAGCACGATGGCAGACTACACGATAGAGCATCATTTCGTTACTACTTGGGCATAGTTGATCGGGCCGGCAAAAACTAGACGCTTATAGTGATTTGCAAAAGTCCGTGCCAGTAAAACTGGCAAGGGTTGTGCCGTAAATCACTATAGGTTGTTGTTTAGATTCGCGTCCGCTACTCGGTAGCGTTTTCCAGAAGTCGTCATGTTGCTAGCGACTTCTGAAAAACTCTATAATTACTCCAGGTTGCCCGCCTCATCTCGCAGCTTTAGGTTTAAGCGATCGTTGTAGCCGACCGTCTCTAAAACGTTATTGATCGCGTTTTTAGGGAGTCCATACTCTTTCGCTACTGTTTCAAAGTGTTTCCGCTCGACGTACTCCTTAATGACCTCTTTAGCAAACTCAGGGTACAGATCGCGCACTAACTGCGTATTTACCTCGGTTCGCTTGATGCGCTGCACAGAACACACCCCGACCGTACCATCGTACGACTGTGCTCCATCTATTAACTTTTGCCTTATCGTTGCCTTGACCTTTTCTTGACGCGCCTGCAGAAACGCAAGTTCATGGGCGATCACCGCTGTCAGCTCCAATCTTCGTCGCGTTACCTGAGCATATTCGGCCATTAGAGCTTCTACCGGTAGCTCAAGTTCAGCCGAGACCTTTGCTTCAAGTTCAGCAAGGTACTGATAGAGGCTAATCGCCACCTCGGCATCAAGCCTAGCATAATCAACCTGCCGATCTGAAAGCGGCCGGGCAGACCAATCGCTCCCCTGCTCTTCCTTGCTTAGCTCTATCCCCAGCAATAACCGGCAACACGTTCGAAGAGTGTGATTGGGCAGGTCAGATCGCAGCTCCCTTGACATGGTCAAAGTATCACGCACACCTTTGACCTTCATGTCGTAACGCGCGAACTGCCGCTCCTCGAAGGGCGCGTTGTGGGCTATAAATAGCTGGTCGGGCGAAGCAAACAGAGGCGCCAGCGGTTCAGGCGCTCCGGTGCTAAGGACATCAACTAACAGCACTCGCTTGGTGCTGGGAACACCGATTTGGATCAAGCAGAGCTGTTCATTCCCCGTTTGCCAGCCACTTGTTTCGGTATCCACCGATATCACCGGCTCCGCTGCAATCAAATCTGCAGCTCGCACCAGCTCTTCCTTGGTACGAATCCAATCAAAAGGGTATTGCGGTGTAGCGATCATAACGTTCCCAACTCGCGTATCTTAGCCCACCCCTCTAAAGCAGGCAAACCAGATCTTGGCCTTTCTTTGTGGACGCGATAGTCTCAGGGCCTGAAATGAAACCTTTCGTCTTAAAAAAGATCTTACCCTGGCTTATCACCATCGCCGCCCTCTACCTCGCGTTTCGTGGAGTTGAGTGGCAGCTGCTCTGGGCACATGTCAGCGGCGCCAGAGTAGAGTATCTATTTGGCGCCGTAGTGCTTACGATCGCCTCTTATTGGCTGCGAGCGGCCCGCTGGCCACTGCTATTCCCGCAGGTTGCGCTTCCACTACTCTCATCGTGGAAAGTGCTGGTTCTGGGATTTTTCATGAATAATATCCTTCCAGCTAGAGCCGGTGAGCTTATCCGCGCTCACCTTGGGGCCAAAGTCATCGGCTGCGCTCGCACCTTGGTTCTTGCTACCGTTGCCAGCGAGCGACTTGCAGATGGCTTAACAATCAGCCTTTTCTTTATCCTAATTATAGGATTTTTGGGGCGCGGTAATCTCGACCCAGCAATCACAGAGAACCTGATGTACGTGGCTTACCTGTTTGGCGCGATTGCAATTGCGGTGATCGGTGTTCTGTCGCTACGTGACCGAGTCGTAGATATACTCGATAGAGTTTCGAATCGTCTTGATAGGAAATCATCAACATATGCTCTATCGCGGGTTCAGATGTTCATCGATGGCTTGAGCCCTCTGCGCAAACCATCCCGTGCTACGCGCATCGCGCTCTGGTCTGTAATCATTTGGGGTGTTGAACTAGGTGCCTTCGCTGCCGTATCGCAAGCATTCGGCGGAGACCTGTCGCTCTCTGGAACCGTACTCTTCCTGGTAGCCGTAAATTTCAGCTCCCTGATACCTGCAGCACCGGGAGGTTTTGGAGTAATCGAGCTTATCGCCAAGAGCGTCCTAGTATCGGCTGGTGTTGCTAGCCCCGAGCTAGCTCTTAGTATGGTGCTCGCTCAGCACGTTATTCAGTATGCCGTGATCGGCATACCCGGAGCTTTCCTGCTGTCAACACTCCGCTCGCAATTATCCGATATGTCAGATGGTGCTCAGTTTGGAGTGGCTCGGTAGAATAACCATAGAACACGCAAAAACGATCATTCTTCGTAACTACTCTCCAGTTTTAACCTAAATTCGACAGTTAAGGCGGAGGAAAATGGTGCAGATGCTCAAAAGCACGAGGTATTTTGAACTTTTCTTAAGGCGCAACCCTGGCACCGTCAGGGTGAGCACCGAAAATTCAAAAGACAAAGTGATTTTAGCCAGATGCGCCGTTTTCGGGCCCGCAACTGCCGAATTTAGGTTAATATCTCCACCCCGCTTTGCTCCGCAAAGCCGCCCCTTAATAGGGGCTAACGCTACAGTCGATCCACGTGCTGAGTAGTTACCATTCTTCAACTACATTTTCCCGGCCCCAATTTGAGGATATCAGTCCCACGAACATACTCCTCACGCGCTGAGGCGTTGACCGTGCGGAGCTGCTCAATCATCTCAGCCATCCGCTTCACATCCCCTTTTATCGCCGTCACGGCACCCACAAATTTTGGGTCATCCTTGGGTAACTGCTCAATCAGAAAGCAATTGAGCAGGATTGATGAGAGCGGCTGTCCGAATTGATGCGCGGCAGTGCCTGCTAACTGGCCCACAACAAGCTGTCGCTCGTTTTCAATCAAAAGGTCTTGAGCAAGTCTAAGCTCCTCGTTTGCCTCCCTTAACTGATGGTGTAGATCGCGAATGCGAAGCATGGCGTTTACACGTGCCTGAAGCTCCTCGTAGTAAAAGGGTTTTGTGAGATAGTCATCAACTCCCTCAGCGAACGCCTTTACCTTGTCGCTTAGAGTGTCGCGCTCGGTTAACATCAGAACGGGAATGAAGTCGCCAGCGTGGCGCGTTTTAATGGAGTGGCAAACCTCAAGACCATCAACATCAGAGATCGTATAGTCAAGGATAGCTAGGTCAAATAACCCATTCTCAGACTCACCTATCGCCTCCTGGCCGTTTTCAACCACTACGGGCACATGACCGAGCACAGTCATAATGCTAGCAACGATGATACGCGAATCAGGGTCAGTATCAGCGATAAGAATGCGCCGTTTTTTCTCAGCCACGAAGGACGACTCCATGTCATATAAGATGACCTAGCATCGAAATCGAACTATAATCCTAAATTCGGCAGTTGCGGGCCCGAAAACGGCGTATCTGGCTAAAATCACTTTGTCTTTTGAATTTTCGGTGCTCACCCTGACGGTGCCAGGGTTAGCACCGAAAACTCAAAATACAGAGTGATTTTGGGTATATGCGCAATTTTCAGACCCGTAACAGTTTGTAGTTTGATATCGGGCTAGCTTATGATCGTAGTTCCGGAGAGGATCTCGCTGCGCAGAACTGGGTCTGTTTCCACTATCGACTCAAGAAACTTCCGCATCTCATCCTGCTCCCTTGGGTCGCCCTCATATCGACTCACCACCTGCGATATGAGGAATCCAAGAGCCTGCTTCTCGGAGCTAAAAGCCTGCTTACCGAAACTCTCTGCAATCGCACTGCGCCCAGATTCCGGGTCTGCTGGCTGCTGACCTGAACTCCTGCTTGGCGAATTTACCAACTGTCGCTTTTTATTTGGCTTGGACTCAGTTACTAACTTTAAATTTGATCTTTTCTTGCTCATGTTGCTATCTCTTTCCCTCTAGACTCCGGCTAAATACAACTACTGTACCGCACATCTTCAATCTGCTTAATCCTCCATTCGGCATTTAAGGAGGATGAAAATGGCACAGATGGCTAGAAGCACGAAGTATTTTGAACTTTTTGGAGGCGCAACCCTGGCACCGTCAGGGTGAGCACCGAAAATTCAAAATACAAAGTGATTTTAGTCATATGCGCCATTTTCAGATCCACAACTGCCGAATTTAGGTTAATAGCTCGGGCCTCACCATCTACATGAAAAACTAACCTGCAGCTCCTCGGACAATCGCTTTGCCCTGCCTACGACTTTGCGCCTCTATCGGCGCTCGTACTGGCGCTGGCATCGGACGCTCTAATCGACTGAGATTCTCAACGACAACGTGGTGCTCTGCTACCAGCTTTGCTTTCTCTAGCTCGTTTACCACCTTCATCTTACCCTCACCGAGGTCATACTCAAGCGCCGCTCGATTGTTTCGTGCTGCAACCGATTCCGGCAAGCTCGCTACTGCACTATTATAAAGCCTCTTTGCCTCATCGCGCTTGCCTCTAATATCGTTTAATAATGCCAAGTTGGCTAGCGCATAGTCGTATGTACCATCCATATTATAGGCTCTCAAAAAAAGACGCTCTGCTAGATCAAAATCACCCAAAAGTAAGGCCACACAGCCCTGACCATCGACCGCGGCGGCTATCGGCGCCAATTCCTCGGCCATACTAAACGCGGTATTAGCCTCCTGTAACCGCCCCCCTCTGATGTTATTAGTTCCTTGGTCTATCAGCTGCAAAGCTTGCCGGTAACGCTCTTCCGACATCGTTGGCTGCAGAAGACAGCCGCTAAGCCCCTGAAATGAAACATATAACAAAATACCTAGCGATACGCGTAACATCATAGGCTTTCTACCCCCAGGCTTGTCGCCTGATATTTGTTGGGAACCCAGGGTGCCCACACAAGTTTTAGGCTCCAACTTCCTAGATCTAGTCAAATTCCTAGATCTAGTAATAGTTATCGTAAAAATTGTAAAAAAGTTGCCTAAAGAATTCCCTGAATCAACGCCTCTCTCTGGCCATCACTTCTAAGCTGGATCTGAGCGAGTGACTGAAACTCAAAACGAGGGGCGATCTCCTCATGAGCTATGACCGAGATATTTGCCCATCGCACTCGAACAACATCACGCAGATAGGCTCTAGAACGCTTTGAAGCAACCAGGGCAACGCCCTGCTCAATTAGCTGCTCTACTTGCTCGCATATAAGATCCACCAGCTCCCCAGAAACCAGAGAACCACTCTCTTCTGCCTTGCCCAAGACAAGATCAATCACGGGCTCAACTACTACACCCTTAATGACGCGCCCGTCAGCAACTGAGGCACTGACAACCGGAGCCAAAGCACTACGAACCTCAGCTAAAATCTGACGTTCGGTCAACCTGCTCCCATGCTCTGCGATCGTCTGAAGTATGATATCAAGGTGCCTAGTAGTAATGCCCTCTCGCAGCAAAGCGCGCAACACTCCTGTCATCTGAGTTAAACTAGCTACTGCAGGCACTACGCCATTTACCAAGTCCGGGATCTCGCGTTCTACATAATCAAGCGCTCGACGAGTCGCACCATCGTCGATCAGATCAACCTTATAGAGATCTACTATCTTGCGGATCTCTACCTCGAGCTCAGTCCACAACTCCTTTGATAACTCCTTTGACAGATCCTCTTCACTGCGCATAACTTCCATTCCGCGCACAAGGATTCTATACGCTGCCTCTGGATTACTCCACAGACCGATCCCCGGTCTTTGTAGCACCAGTCCCCATCTTGTGAAGGCATACTGCCGAAGTTCCTCCATCACCTTTGATAGATGCTCAATTGGTGGAACAAAAGGCACCAAAGCCTGCGCGATCTCAATCTGAATGGACTGCGCTAGACTGGGCTCAAATGGAGCGGCTGCTGGCCTCCGACAATCATCTGTGCGTGGCTCAGGCAGAAACAGAGAGAGTGCCAGCAAAACGCTCACTGACACCAGAACCACATGCGGCATCCCTGGTATGCACCCTAATACCAACGCTGCAACGGCAACAAAGATGCGGGCAACCTTAAATTGCCCGAGTTGTCCGAGCAGATCGCTGGCGAGTGTGGAAGTCTCATCAACCTGCACACGAGTAACTATCAGTCCAGCAGCAACCGAGTTAAGTAGGGATGGGATCTGTGAGAGTAGCCCGTCTCCAATAGTCAAAACCGTATACCTTCGCAGCGCCACCTCGATGTCAAGCTGGTGAATCAGAATGCCCACAGCAAGACCGCCAATTATGTTAACCGCTGCGATTATCAGTCCAGCGACCGCATCCCCTTTCACAAACTTCATGGCGCCATCAAGCGCACCATAAAATCGCGATTCCATCTGCACCTCAGAACGTTTACGTCGGGCAGTCTCTGGATCGAGAGTGCCACCGCGAATCTCTGCATCGATCGCCATCTGCTTTCCTGGCAGCGCATCGAGGGTAAAGCGTGCGGAAACCTCGGCAACACGCTCTGCGCCTTTGGCAACAACAACAAACTGTATCAGGCTGATAAGGAGAAAAAGCACGAATCCAACGACTACGCTCCCTTGGATTACTATAGCTCCAAAAGCCTCTACCGCCTGCCCGGCATGACCTGAACTAAGAACAGCACGTGTTGTGGCCAAATTCAGCGACAAACGCCAAAGCGTAGCCATGAGTAGCAACGACGGCAGCGTAGCCATTTTGAGCGGATCTCTAATATGTAGGGCACCGATAACGAGCAATAATGCAAATAAGAGGTTGGAGCAGAGTAGTACATCAAGCACCGCACCCGGGAGTGGTATGATCATACACCCGACTACCAACATCAGTCCGATCGGTACGATTAATTCTTTGCCTTTAAACATACTTTTGCGGACGCTTGTTCTGCGGTGAGACAAACGGAGTAGATGGGGGGTCTCCGGCGCACACCCCACCATACTCGGGATTATCCAGACCTATCCGACGCGCATATTGCGAACTGGCGCCATCTCCATCTCATGCTGCGACTTGGCAACATTTGAGATCATAGAAACTACCTGCATTTGACGCTGAATTTGAATCTGCATGTTTAATAACTGCGTTAAGTCCTCTCCGCCGCTACCTACGAGCGTTCCGATAGCACCCATGCCGGTGTTGACTGCGGCACTTCCCCACTGAGCTAAAGAACTACGAGGCTCTGGAAGCGCTCTGGCGAGCACAGAGCCGCCAACGCTTAATCCCAATCCAGCAAGCATAGGTTTAATCGATATCGATGATGACATATTACTCTCCAGAAATTTTCCTCTGCACTAATCGATCCTTTTGTTAAAAAGTTGCTTTGCGCTACTGACCTCAGTAACTCGCAGAACCAGGCTGCGATCTTCTATGCTAAGTTCTCCCTGAGCTAGGGTTGTCACGCCTACTTGCATGAAACATCGTAGCGGCATCTCTGCTTGAATTTCGATAGCCGTGCCTGAACGTAAAGCAACTAATTCTTGCAGTGATAGTTTGATCTCTCCTATATCCAACCGAACAACAACTCCGGAGTCATTAGCTTCTAAATGTTCATTAGACAGATCTGATTTAAAAGTATCTTTGCTCTGAATATTCATAACTCCCTCCTCTGATACGGCTATAACACCTACCCATCGCTGCTGGGCACACTCAACTCGCAGCGACTGAATTACATGCGATTCTCCAACACTAACCATCTCATTCCAGACAAGATACCCAGTAAAGATTAGGGTTACATGAGTCAAACGACTAACTGAAATAGGCAGGCGTGCAGAAGTCACTTGGCGCTGCGAGGTAAAGACTGGTGCAGGTGATGATGCTGAACAAAGAATCACGCCCTTACCCACAGAGACCCGATAGAGCGGCCAATCGACGGGACAATCCTCTCGACCAGAAAGCCATAATGGAAAGGCATCTCGGCCACCAAAGCCAGCGACTACTTGCTGAGCCTGCTGGATGTGGTTTATTCGGAGTCTCAAGTTGCTCTTGCTAAGCACTAATCCCTCTAGATTAAAGGCCATGCCCAGTTGTTTAGCTCCACTAAACACGATCCATCCGGGAATGTGCCTCAGTGCAGCATCATCTCGCACAATTGAGCGGATATTATTACCAAAGCCTAGGCAGGTAACCATTTGTTCAACCAAAGGGATTAGCTCACTGTCGGTTAGCAGTTGACCCCTGTTTTTAATACTCAGCATGGAAGCTATCCTCGGGAGCCCCATCTATTTGATCCTCTTTCTTCTGCCGATCTGCGCAGAGATAATCTAGGGCAGCAGCATAGGCTTCTAGTGGTTCGTATCTGCGCAACTGGTCCAGCTCCGCCCCAATACGGCTGGCTATCTGCGGCGTTAATTTTAGATCAGCGTGACTAACTTGCTCCAGAAAGCAGACTATCGAAATCCAATGCATCTCCTGAATTGCTCGAACTACTATACTTGTGCGTTCTCCACGGTGTATTGCAGCCTCTTGGCTCATTCCGAATTCATGCATGCGGGCTGCATCCCAGTCGGATGCAGCCCAATCTTTGGGAGAATTTACCCTGCGCTCTGTTCTGCTCACGGTGTGAACTTCATTATACGCGAATTTTTATCCTAAATTCGGCAGTTAAGGAGTATGAAAATGGTGCAGATGGCTAAAAG
>CAZZLV010000077.1:0-10078 GCA_964655155.1 uncultured Bdellovibrionales bacterium | reverse complement strand
GATCTTGGAGTTCTCCGTTTCCCCTGGGTAGCCGGTCTCGAATCTCAACAGTAGTGACGACGAACTCCAGAGCTATGCGGTAGACATCTAATTTTTAATAATCAAGCATACCACTAGATATCGATCCCCGGGGCAGAAAGTTGCTAGATCGGGTACGTTTACGTTTACGTGCACGAGCACGTTCACGCGGAAATACGTGATTTATCACTCAAAACAATGGGTTATGACCCATCAGCAGCCATCGGCACCCACTCGATTCCGCGATGAGCCTCTACTTTGTAAGAGAGCTATAGGCTTCTCTCGCTCGCGCTTCCTCGCAACTCGTGTAGCTTCAAGCTGTATATCACGACCCTTGAACCTAAAAACAGCAGTTGCGGGTCTTAAAATGGCGCATCTGCCCAAAATCACCCTGTATTTTGAATTTTCGGTGACTTCGGCGCGAGCTCTGTCGAACGCTCATCCTGACGGTGCCAGGGTTCAAGCCTGAAGAAAAGTTCAAAATACTTGGTGCCTTTGCTCACCTGCACCATTTGCCGAGCCGCAACTCCTTATCTAGGTGCAATCGCCCCCCAACTCGACCTACTTGCTTCGCTCCAGCAGCCCTCCAGCGCGCCAGCTATCACGATTCACAAGCCAGATGATGCCGCCGCAGAGCGCTAGTAGGTACGACTTGGCCCGCAACACCAGGGCTATCGCTAAGGCTTGCCCAGTTGTTGCTCCAACTGAGTGTAAAAAAAATACGAAAGCCCCCTCCTGAATTCCTAGCCCCTGAGGTGAGACCGGCACAGCTCCAACTATCAAAATAAGCGGAACCACAACAAGCAGTCCACCCCATGGAATATCCGACCACCCTACTGCGACTCCTACTGCTGCTGTGTTTACGATCGTCAAAAGATGAAAAACTACAGAGAGACCTAAGCCTTTACAGAGCAGACTGCGATCAGATACGCCCCAAACAAATCCTTGGTGAATCTTATTGATAATCCTTCCGACTGATTGTGGCAGCCTCAGGAATACTGTAAGTCTTGCCAGCCATCCGGTGACGATCATCCACGTTACCATTATACATCCAACGCTAGCGGCCAAGACCACCATAACGATCTCGCGGGTAACTCCGTGAGCTATGCAGCATGCGCAAAGAGCCATCAGTAACATAGCTACTACACCTGTGTAGCGCTCAAGAATGGTGGCCGAAACAGCGTGAGAACGATTAACTTCAGAACTGATCGCGAGACTTCGAACGACGTCGCCTCCGATAAAAGATGGGGTAAATACGTTCACAAAATAACCTAAAAGATACAGTGCAAATAGCCTACCAAAAGAGGATTCGATTCCCAGGTGCTGCAAAAATAGTCGCCACTTCCACACACTGACAGAGATAAGCGCAATCGAGATCGCACTCAAAATAAAGATATCAACCACAGAGACCTGTGTTAGCGCCACAAGCAACGCTTGTGTAGGCACGATATACAGCAACACAAGCACTAAGACACTTGCCAGTGCTGTGCGCAACAACCAACGCGTCGCCGATGAATAGTGTTCGAGTTTTTTAATCATCTGAACTCGCTATGGTCTCGCTCTTTCCGGTGAGGGAGATCTCGGCGATTGACCAGTCAAGCACTGGATGACGTCCGAGCTGCGTTAGGATAACTTTGCGGGCCATAATCGGGGCAAAACGCAGCGTAAAGTAGGGATCGCGTGCTGAGAGGTGCAGCGCTCCCGGCGATTCACGTTGGGAAAGAACCACGGTGCGTGTACCGCTCGAATCCTCAACCTCAACCTTTAGCTCTGCCGGTCGATCATTGAACCATGCGCCATAAGCATAGCGCACCCCGTCGATAGACACAGGATTTAAGAGCTCAACCTCAAAACTTTGTCCTGGACTCTGCGGAGCTCCGGTGCCCCATCGAGTCGTTAAGTCCCCATCTACGGCAGCTTCGGCTTGATTGCTGCCGCTTGCACGCACCCGATACCCGATCGATTTAAGATCGAGGATCTCCGCTGATGGGAACTTCTGCTCGAGGTCGAATATAATATAATATTCACCACTGCGCTCTTCTTGGAATTTATAGCCGAAGCGTTTGAGAGCTGGCCGCACAACTACTACCTCTGATTCAACTAGGATTAACGGCAGCTCTCCCCGTGTTTGAAGGTCATTTTCTTCATAGCGCGGGATGCGCGCCTGAGTAGGTTCTCCGAGCACAGTAAAGGTCACGCGCTCACCGGTCTCAAACGCCAAACGATATCCGATCCAATAATTTGTGCGAACACGCGTTATCCCCAACCGATCGAGTGAAGCTATAAGAGGCAAGTGATCACGGGCCACGCGTTGCCCGCCAAAAATTACTGGCTCCCCACTTAACCCTCTGCCACCGACGTAGCACGAGGCCACCTGAAAAATAAGCAAGGACACCAGATATGTAAGTCCGAGAGCTCGAGAGCGCTGCCATGCCCAGTCACAACACACAGCTAGCAGCGGATAGAGTCCGATATAAATCGGCAAAAGGTAGCGCGGAGCTTGGACCAGCCACCCATACGAGCTTACGGCAAAAATAAGGCAACACGAGATACAGAAAAGAACCAGCAGCTCAAGCGGGCGACCGCGATCAATCCGCCCTTTCAGAAGCCCAAGCAGATGACGCCAACGCACAACGACCAAGAGCATAACGGGTATCACGTACAGGAGCAAAGCTATATGCCGGCTAAACGGAAACACCGGTAGCCGCTGCCAGAAGCGTTGTGCTCCAACGATCGCTGGCAGTGCCGTCATGCTAAGCCCTTCGAGATGGGCGACAAACTGCCCCCAAGAGGCCAGCTTAAACATCCCTGCTGAGGGGAAACCGAGCCCTATATTATAACACCAATACGGTGCGCTACCCAGCAAAAACGAGATTAAACCAACCGATAATATCTGGGCTATTCCGCGCCATATGGAATATGTACTACCGATTAACGATCCCGGAGCAGCCAGCCGCATTGAGCGTGAAAAGATATGCAGAGCGGATACGCACGCTATCGGCGCGATAAAATAGAGGATCTGATTATTGACCCACCAACCAACACCAAGAACAACCCCGATCGCTGCAGGATAGCGCAAACGATTCGGATTTTGGCGGAGCCACTTGATAGTTAGGCATAAGGCGATACCACCAAGAACTACAACCTCGATAAATCCACCGCGCGCCTTACTGCTCCACACCACTAGAGCCGGTGGTGGAAGCGCTGTAAGGGCTGCAGCTATTAATCCGGCTCGACGACCGGCTAACAAACGAGCCAGCCAGTAAGCCAATACGATCAGGAACAACGACCAGATTAGCGGCACCAACTGAAGTGCAAATGGCTTCGCGCCAAAAACAGCAAACGACACGCTCGCCATGAGCGCCTCAAGCGAGCCCATGTAATGTTGTCCGTAGTAGAATACGGGAACTCCGCGACCCAACAAGATATCGCGCCCCATCAAACCGACGATCGCCTCATCAGCATCGATCGTGAATCCTGAAGCACGCATAAAATCGAACCGGATCAGCGCTCCCAAGATCAGACATAGAGCTACAAAGACTATATCTCGAGCAGTTAGTCGGCCGGTCTCCGGCACGTCTAGGTTAGCGACCTGTGCAGATGCCGGATCATTTGAATGAGCCCCTGCCTGCTGCATAGCGCTGACTATACCTCTAAATTTCCGACATGTGACACGGCAACGGTCTCCGCGCGCACACGTTCAACTGGTGCAAGTGCACCACATGAACTTGATACTCCTAGCAGATTCGCTGCCTGTTGATAGGCATCCATAGTCAGCTTTCCAGTGCGCTCCCAGGTAAATTCGAGCGCACGGAGATGCCCTAGCTCCGAGAGCTTCGCTGCATATTCGCGATTACCAAGGATATCGAGGACGCCTTTGCAACCAGCTATCGGATCTACTGGATCAAACAAGACACCTACCGATCCCATAACCTCAGGCAACGCACCACGGTTTGAACTAACGACTGGTACTCCAGCCGCCATCGCCTCAAGTACCGGGAGACCAAATCCCTCGTACAAACTCGGGAAAAGAAACACAGAACTTTCGGCGTAAAGTGATCTTAGGTCAGTCTCTGAAACAAATCCAAGATCGACCGTATCTGATGCCAAGGCAAAGTTGCGTAGCGCTGTATTTAGCACATCACGCTCACGTTGCGAGTTAACCTTACCGGCGAGGATCAGTATCGGTTTAGGCCTGTTGCTATCAACACACTCTTGTATCGCCTCACGCGCAATCTCAATTACCATCGGTATGTTTTTGCGCTCATCGTGGCCACCTACATAGAAGATGATCGGACGCTGAAGTGGTATGCCAAGTCGAGTACGGAGCTCAACCCGAGCAGACGGTGATAGTTCGCGTCTAAGGGTATAGAGATCAAAGAACCCCTGCTCTACGCCATTCGGTGTTACAGCAATTCGATCGCGCGGAATGCCGAGCATGCGCACGACATCCTGCGCTGTAGTCTCGCTGACAGCAAGCAACATCGCTGCGTTTTTTATCGAGGTGTTCTCAAGCCAGCGAGCAAACTGATAGCGCCAGTTCGGACGATGCGCGCGGTATAGATCGTCCAGTATTAGGGGGATCAGATCATGTACGGTGAGGATGTACGGTTGCGGACTCCAGGCCGGCCCATCCATGTGCGCTGGAAAGTGAACAAAAGAGCAGCGCCGCAAAATCCCGCTCTTAAGCTTGAGTGGATATAGTAGCTGTTGACGCAGAGTCGTCCTTGCTACGGGCAGTAGGTCGATCAGCTTGGTGGCTACACCGGTATGGATTAAGGTATTGTGGTCGAAACACTCAACACCTAAATCCTCTGAAACATTATCGCGAAGATACGCTGCAAGGTGGCTAACGTAGCGTCCGATACCACGCTGAGCATGCGACTTAAACCGTGGATCGAGAGCACTCGTATCAAATCCTACACGTATCATACACCCTCTACCAAGGTTCCTACTCCGGCGTTCGGGGTAAGCAATTCACGCACACGCGCTGCAAAGCGCTCAAAACTGAAATACCCCACCCTTTTACGCCCACTCCCGATCAAGACCTCTCGCAGATCTCCAGGTGCGGCGATATCAGCTAGTAGCTGTCCGATCTCGGCGTGTTTCTTCTCACGCACCAAGACCCCACCGCCCCCCAGAGTATCGGGTACAGCTCCGGCTGCGAACGCTACTACCGGCAACCCAAAGTGCATCGCTTCAATAAGTGGCAGGCAGAATCCCTCGTGCTCACTCATGCAGATATACACATCACTCGCCTCATACATCGCCCGCACCTCACTATCTGATAACGGCCCAACAAACTCCACTGCGTAACCGATACCGAGGTGGTTGGCTAGTTCGCGCAAAGAGAAGGAGTACAGCTCAGTATCGGTATCGATACCCACCAGTCGCAGACGCGCCTGCTGGTCAATGTACTTTACAAGGAAATAAAAAGCCTTAATCACATCCTCAAGACACTTATTCGGCGCTAGCCGACCTACGTGGAGCACCTGCGTTCCAGGCGAGCCTTTTATCGCGGCGAAGATCCCCTCATTTCTGGCACCTTCCCAGCGAGCTGGATCAACCAGAAGCTCAAGCACCTCTGCGCTGCAACCATAGGCGCTGATCTCACCTGCGTTATACGGAGAGTCGGCCCAGATCGAATCCGATACCCTGCACAGAGCCGGCAGGTCACGTAGCCCGGACTCGATATCATCTGCTACCCGTTGGTTGATTGAACGATACCAAGTTGCCGGAGTTATATTGTGATAGACCAAGATCCGTCGTCCCTTTGTCCACGAAGCGTAGAGTGGATTTAGCGGAGATCCCAGAGAATAATGCAGGATGATATCAGCGCGCCCATGCTCCGCCAGCGCCGTATATGGCAACGAGCGCCCTTTAAGTAGTGGATGCTCATGAATAGCGAAAATCTCACTTACATAACCCAGTGATCGCAGGACTCGCTGCAAGGCCAACACCTCGGTCGATATCGCATCTCCATAACTCAACGTGTGCACCAGCTGATGTATCGCCTTGGTCATCGTTTCTACAGAGCCTCCGCAAATTGCTCGCGCTTTTGCTGATGAATAGCGATTCCGAACACCAGAGTAGCGAACGCAGTAACCGCAAGATATACCAACGGGCCAAACGCTGGCACTACCCCCTCAACCAACACCATCTGGTAGAATTCAGTAACCAGCGCAAGTGGATTTAATTCGATCCAGAAGCGAGCCCGCTCAGGTATGTTCGTGCGTGGGTAAACCACCGGGCAGAGAAAGAAAACAAAGGTCAGCACGTTAGCGAGCAAATGTTGCACATCACGGTAGAAGACGTTGAGCGCACTAAGCCCCAAAACGGCCCCGAGTAGGAATATTCCGTGCAGCAACACAATTAAAGGTAAAAGCAACCAAGTAGCTGTGACCGCAACTCCCGCCAAGCACATAAAGATCATCAGAATCGGTAAAGCCAGAAGAAAGTGGACCATCGAGGCAAGCACACTCACACACGGTAGAACATGCGCAGGGAAGATCGATTTTGTGATCAGGTGGCCACTACTTACCAGAGATACAGTACCCTCGTGTAATGCCGATGTTGACCAGATCCACGGCAGCAGCCCGGCAAACACCAGGATATGATAGTTTGGCCCTCCCGACACACGCATGTAGTGGCTAAAAACTAAGGTATACACCGCCATCAAACAGAGCGGGTTTAGGAACGACCACAGGAATCCGAACAGGGAACCGCGATAGCGTGTCGCAATGTGTCGACGAACCAGAGCATCGATCAGCGTTCGGGCTCTCCACATTTCAGAGATGACTATGCGCATCTGCCCACCTCCTGCCTATTTAATACCCAGCTACGTTGTGGCGATATCACCCCAACCACACGATTATCCGAGCGAATTGAAAAGTGTACTACCGCCTTGTGGTAATCAAAAGGGTATCCATCGGCGCGGTGCGCTGCTACATCAAGGCTGTATGCACCATCAAGTAATCCAAGTCTATCGATCACACAATCAATCGTTCCGCCACCCATCAGGCATGGAAGCCCTACACGATCGATACTGGTATTCGTCCCAAAAACACTAAGCCCATCTGCGCGGTGTATTCCAACTCCAAAAACGAGATCACTCTGCTCTGCATGCACCTGATAAGATATTGAGATCCGTATTGCATCATTAGGATGGTACACGCGCCTTTCATGCGCATCAGCTCCTGTAATCTCAACAGCGGTTATCTCTACTTCACGGCTCCCCCAACGAGCAGCCTCAATGCAACTGGCTACGGATTCCCCCTGCTCTAGCTGCGGCGGTGTAAGAGCTTGCCGTTCCGTCTCAAGAATCGCCTCCTCCTCACCCTTTTCAACAAAATGCCGATATGCATCGATTACACGGCGCGGATAACCACGATCCCTGACCTCCCCCTCGTGCAGCCAGATAGCCTCATCGCACCAACGCTCAACGGCCTCTAAGTCATGCGTGACTAAAATCAGGGTCTTCCCTACACTTCGCAACTCAGCGATACGATCTTTGCACTTGGCAACGAATCCTGCATCCCCAACAGCGAGCACCTCGTCAACCAGGAGTATATCCGGGTCAGTGTGAACTGCGACGCTAAAGCCAAGTCGCATAAACATGCCAGAAGAATAGGTGCGAACAGGATCATCAATCACATCTTGAAGCTCTGCAAAGGAAACGATCTGATCAAAGCGCTCCGCTACCTGCTCACGAGTTAGTCCGTGCATCACGCCTGCCAAGATCAGGTTCTCTCGACCAGTAAAGTCCGGATGAAACCCTGCGCCCAGTTCAATAAGCGCAGCCACTCGTCCCGATACGACCAAAGAACCGGATGTTGGCTTGTAGATCCCGGTTACTAACTTGAGAAATGTCGATTTACCCGAGCCGTTACGACCGATCAGTCCGATCGAACTCCCCTTGGGGATACGCATCGTCAGGCCCTTGATAGCATGCGTTATCTGTCGTGGTGCACGTTCGTTAGTTCCAGCGCGAAACAAGCCCAGCAAAGCCGATTTTACCGTTGTGTAACTGCCCTTACTACGAGAGTTGCGCTGAAAGCTCTTAGCGAGGTCTACGATATCAACAACGTACTCTACACTCGCATCGCTGCTACTGTTGTGTACTGCGTGTGGGATCTGAGCGCTGCCGGTAACCATCACTTACTGCTCTTTCTTTATAACGTACACACCTGGCAGATTGCGCCAACGCTCATTATCGTCCATACCGTATCCGACGAACCACTCTGAACCGCTGTATTGAAAACCAACCCAACATGGGACAAAGCTCGGCGTTTTGAGTAGCCGTCTAACCAGTACCGCAGTCCGAACCTCGCGAGCACCAGCCTTCATCAAGGTCGCCTCTAGAGCCTCCAGGGTACGACCTGAATCACTGACATCATCAACCACAAGAACAACCCGACCTTTAACCGCCAGCCCTGATACATCGATAGCCACCTCTGGGCTTTGAACTGCGTTAATACCCGTTTGATAGCTGCGAGTCCGTACTGGAGCAACCTCGATTGAACTTGATATCTCTCTAACCAGGTCGGCGAAGAAAAACACCCCTCCACGAAGCACTGGGACAACCAGAGCATCGGTGTGCGAATCACGCCAGACAGCGGTGCACCAAGTACTAATCTCCTGCCCCAACTCTTTGATGCGGTCGGATATATCCTCCGCGGAGTAGACTAAGGAAAAGTTGGCTGGAATACGACGCCCAGAACCGCTATCGTTTGAATAAACCACTGGCGAAAGCCCTCAAATAGAAATGGGTAATGAATAATTGTAAAAACCAGCAGCCGAAACAGCGGCCATTGATGGCCACCGCGCCGCGCTATACCGGACTGCAAGCTACCCCAACTGATCGTGCCGCTCGGCACTATACTGGGTTTTTGGTAGAAGAGGCAATTGCAACAATACTATACGCCTGTCTTCTAGGAAGCTACCTAAGTGCCTGGAACAATTCTATTAACAGACGAACTACTAGCTCTAAGCTAGCGCTAGCAGCTAGTCGTATTATTCTTTGGCCACTCCGGCAGATCTCGCATGTAAAGCTCTATCTTTTTATCCTTATGTGCGCTCTGATTCCGCTCGGCAGTGGCTGCATCTCTTCGCGCGCAGCAGTTCCTCCGGGGATTGTGCCGCAAGGTGGCATATTATCAGCGCAGGACGAGGCCTATGGCCACAATGTGCTCTCCACCCTCACAGCTAGCTATCCGCTCTCGCGGGATGACGCAGCTATCCAACGTGTTCGTGGGCTAGTACAGCGCCTAGCACAAGCCGGGAAGGTCGATAAACACCCATGGAACGTCTTTGTTCTGGACGACAACAGCGTTGTAAACGCTGCAGCAACTCGCGGAAACTACCTCTTTGTCTGGACGGGTATGCTGCGAGTAGCCCGGCGCGATGGAGAGCTAGCTACGGTGCTAGCGCATGAGTTAGGGCATCTCCTAGCCAACCACACGCAACCAACTGCCGCGGAGGAAGCCAGCGAGATTATGGCTCGCACCAGTGGCCGCATCGCTGGAGGGATACTTTCAATGGATCCGTACTATGGCCCATTAGCGCAGCTAGCTGCTGTGGTCGTTACTGAAGCGGTCAAGGCTGTTGCTGTAAATCCAGAGTCGCAGCGGCTTGAAAGCGAGGCGGATCACATCGGCTTTTTTCTTATGGCAGATGCTGGATTCGATCCGCGCGATGCACTGATATTTTGGTCCGCCATGTCGCGCACCGCTAGCTCGACCCCTGCGGGGCTTTCATTCCTGAATTCACACCCTGATAGCGAGGTGCGACTTGAGGCATTGCAGGCTTTACTTCCGCAGGCATTAGCGCGATACCAGCAGGCGATTTCGCCACGCACTCGAACGAATCAGCCTAGGGGAGCACCGGCACTTGCGGATGATTCCTTTGCTTTGCCGTAGGTTATCGCGATTGCGATAAAAAACGGACCGAAATGCCGCGCTCCAAGCTTGGCGAACTTTTAGCCCGAATATTGCACGAAAGTGCAATATTCGGGCGAGCAAGTGCAAGGAAGCACTTGCAAATTCCGAAGCGCAGCGGAGGA